>WFNC01000609.1 GCA_015488785.1 Flavobacteriales bacterium
ATCAAAACAGCCGTTTGAATGGTCATATGTAATGAGCCCATAATACGCACACCTTTAAGAGGTTGCTTTGCTCCAAATTTTGTACGAAGGGAAACCAAACCGGGCATTTCCTGCTCAGCAATTTCAATTTCTTTTCGACCCCAATCAGCTAGATTGATGTCGGCTACTTTGTAGTTTAATGTGTCTGACATAATATATTTTATAAAATTGTTTTCTTTAGAATTGGCTGCGAAAATAAGAAAATAAATACAACTATTTAATCTATATTTGGTCTAAGTTTGTGTAATAATAATAAATACCTAAAATCTATATTTAGAATTTTCTACTATTTCTCGTTTCTATTTTCCTTTTTACGGGTTTATTTTCTCAAAGCATCATTAGTTATAGTCAAGTTTATCGTGTGACAGGACAGTATTCTTCTGGAAATGCAATGGGATATAAAACCCATTTTAAGCAGGCTGATTCTTGTAAGATTACTTTTATATTAGCAAACGATACTAATCGTTTTTGGGTAAATTGTGCTGTTTCAGATACCTATATGTATATTCAAATACCAAATATACTACCTATTGCCACTTGGTATAAATTGTCAATTAAAGCCGAATCCAATTGCAAATAAATGAGCTGGCTTCTGGTATCTACTTTGTTTACATTCAGGGACAAAAAAGGCAAAAAGTGATTAAATTCATCAAGAATTAATTGATTCGCAACCTCCGGCTTGCAAAACTGGGCTAAGTTCTATATGAGTCAGCGATTATTCGTATCTCTACCCATTGAAGGCTAGTGCGTGCCTCATTTTGTATCTACTTAGGGTTTGCTAAAAGCGCAGTAGTTATGCGTTGAGCTTATCGAAATAGGCATCTATTTTTTGATTTCTGAAGTGTAAATGTATAATAATACTTCAAAACGAAGAAGTTAAAAAAGAGTTGTGCTTCTGAGTAACAAAAAATCACTTTATCAAGCCTTAATAATTGCACGGGTTTTTACACTATTATGTTCGAAAACCTTGCGCCTATTATGCAGAATAGATTCTTAAATAGCTATAAGGTTTAATATAACTATTACCTGTTCAATGAGTTATGTATGCTATTGTGGAGTGTTAAATTCATTCTGCTCAATTTCATACACGCAATATTCCTTACCATCATCACTTTTCCCTTCATTTACCAAACTCATCCCACATCTCTCTGATATTTTAACCGATGCAACATTTTCTTTATACATTCTTGCTGTAAGTTTTGATAGTCTAAGTTTTTTAAACCCGTATTCAATTAAAGATTCGCAAATCTCTTTACCATAACCTTTCCTCCAATATCTTTGGTCTATTATATATCCCAATTCTAAATGGTTCAAATCATTAAATGAATTAAATAATCCAGCTTCTCCTATGATTTCCCCTTCAATAAGTTCAACTGCAAAAATCCCAAAGCCATTTTCATAATCGCAATTTATTCTTTCATACTTCTTAGATAGTTCTTCCTTATTCCAATTGGGAGCGGAATTAGGAATAAACTTCATATTTTTTGAATCTTGATAAATTGCCAACAAGCAATCAATATCTTTGTCAGAAATTCTTCTTACTTGAAATCTTTCTGTTTGAATAATCATACTCTTCAACTCTATAAGTTCTCTATTCTTGGATGAGTAAATACATTTATAATTTCTCCATTTATTATAGCTTCATTTAAATACCTCACAACGGTGAATACATAAGGCTTTTAGCATTTAAAAACACTTAACTTTCATTTTACTATACCGTTTATTTATATTCATAATATTTAATTTAACTATCGCATATTCAATAATGTATGTGCATTATTGATACTGGTTACTTTTTTAATTCTTCAATTTGTTGTCTTGCAAATGTTTTTGCCTGTTCGTCTCCGTATTCTATTGTTTTTTCATAATATTTAATCGCTTTCTCCGTATCTCCTTTTAGTTTATATCCCTGTGCAATATTTGATAAAACAATATAATCTTCTGGATTTATTTTTTCAGCTTTTAGTAAGGGTTCTAATCCTTTATCATATTTGCCAGTTAGTAAATACGTAACGGATAAATTTGATAAACTTTCAATGTTATTTGGGTAATACTTTAATATCGTATTTGCAATTTTACGCATATTCAAGAGCAGGGCATCATTTCCTGTATTGTATAATTGAACTTGGTAGTCTTGGAGTGAAGAAAGAAAGAACTCTTTCCCCTCTTTTTGTTTTTCATTATTTGTCCAAGTCCATTGATTATCATTTATTGCTGAATAATCTACGGTCTTTACAATCTCTTTTGTAAACGAGTTCCAATCTTTTATTTGCCCAAGAGCATAGATCTTACCAAATCTCATATCCAGTCTATTCGGATAAAGGTTAATACCTTCCGTAATTTTGTCTAATCCTTTTTTTAGATATGATTTATTATAATTAATCTTACTGCCAATAAACCCTGCATAATTTCCTGAGCTATCAGTGAG
>WFNC01000610.1 GCA_015488785.1 Flavobacteriales bacterium
AAAAATTGAGATTATAATCAAACCAAAAAAAACTTAACCACTCAAATCACCGCTTTCCCCATAA
The DNA here is from genome assembly GCA_015488785.1 of Flavobacteriales bacterium. Taxonomy (GTDB): domain Bacteria; phylum Bacteroidota; class Bacteroidia; order Flavobacteriales_D; family Parvicellaceae; genus S010-51. The sequence continues at coordinate 65 of WFNC01000610.1, forward strand.
AGCAAGTTTTTAGATACCTGCAACCCCGGATTAGTCAACATAGTATTCAGATTTGGCCTATCGGCAATCCGAATACTTAGTTGTTGGCGTGTCGTTATTCTTTTTTAAGATTTTCAATTATTTTAAAAGTAGTTCTCCAATTTCCTGTATCAACATCATAGAATTCAATGTTCCCATTTACTTCATAGGCTCTTGTTAAAGTGTCAATCCACCCATTTTTCCATTTTAATTGAAGTGTGTGTTTTTCAAAATCAATTTTCCAGTTTCCAATATCGGTAGAGCCTACGTTGTTAACGCCTTCAGATTTACCGTTTTCGAATATGTTTGCAACAAAAATGTATCCCATTGGATAATCTCCAAATACTGTTTTGTTGACTATTTTCGAATATAATTCTTTACCCAATAATTGAACACGCCCTTTTTTTATAATTTCTTTTTCTGTACAATTACTTCCAGTAAAAGAAAAATTCTTTGTTCTTAATTTATTTAACAATATATCCAAAGCCTTTTAAAATTTAACTTGTTCAACAGTCCAATCTTCTTTCATAGGTTGTGTGAAATCTTGATTAATGACGTAATATTTATTGCTTGGTGTTACAGCTACCGTTGTACTTGCTGGAATTGATTTTGAATTAACAACTTTGGCAGAATTCCAATTGTCAGTACTAGATAATTCGATTAGCGTATTACCTCCTGGAGTTGTTCCGTTATTTGTAACACCAATAACGTTTCCGTTTTCTTTAAGTACCATTCCATCAAAACCAGTAAAACCTTGATTAGAAAATTCTACTACTTTGGAAGATTTTGGATCATTTGTCGGAATTTTTACCAATCCGTAATTTTCATACAAGCCTATTTCACTTACACTTACCAAAGAAACTAAAAGATAACCATCTTTATGAAAGTCTATTCCATTGGCTCCGCTCTCAATACCGGTATTATTTTTCCAAAAAACAGTTGCATTACCATCTAAATCTACTTTATATACAACTCTTGCATACCAATCTGTTACATAAACATTACCTTTACTATCTACCGCTATATCATTTGCCATATATGCTTGTGCATCTGGTACTAATGAGGATAGATTGATGTCTTTTTCAATTACTCCTGTTTTAAGGTTGTAAATTCTTAAAAAAGAAGTTCCTTTGGTTTTCGGGTCTTTGTCCATTAATTCCGTTCCGTTAAAGCCGGCTACTAAAAGTCGGTTTTTTTGGTAATCAATTTCAAGACCTGCGGTTGATAATGGAAATTTTTCTCCACTTGAAAAGGGCTTGTAAGTTCCGTCAAGACTAACTTTAATAATGGGGCCTGCATTTAATGACGATAGTAAGAAAGTGTTGTCACTTTTATCAAACTCAATTCCCTCAGGATTTTGAGCAATTCCAGTTATCTTTACAACTTCAGGAAGATTAATTTTTTGTTCTTCAATTTTTGATGAAGAGTTATTCTCTTTAGTTGCTGATTTTGTGATTATTTTACAAGATGTAATTGCTAATGCTAGTATAACAGTTGTTAAAATTTTTTTATTCATTTTTCTTGATATTTTAGTGTTAAAAATTTATAAACCCGAGTTCGACTTAAAAAAGCACTAATTGATTTGTTTTTTGTACTTCAAATTTAATCGATGGTTTTTTAGGGAAAAAGTAATATGCAATCAAACCAGAAATTAAATTAGTTAAAAAATTACCAATACTTCTATGTCTTGAATGTTCAATTTGGCACATATTTTTTAGTTCATCATTTACAGTTTCTATAACGGATCTTTTTCTTAAAAGTATTTTATCTCTCATTGTCATTAATGAATTTTTCATGTTATTTTTAATATGAGTAATTAGATGAATTCCATCATTAAAAAGATTTAGCATAAGTTCTTTTCCAATGTAACCTTTATCAGCATAAAGTTTTCCAAACAGTTTTTTAATAAAACTTTGGGTTTTCAAAGGTTCTCTATCATCAGTACTGGCTTGAGTTATCGCAAAATTGAGAATTTCACCTTTGTCGTTTATTATTAAATGTAGTTTAAAACCATAGAACCAACCCATTGTTGATTTTCCAATATTTGCAATACCTTTAAAAACTTTATTTCGTTTAATTCGTTTGTTTTTACAAACTCTAACTGGCGTAGAATCCACAAAAGAAATACCTGTGCAGTTACCTAAACAACAAGTTTTTAAGAACATAGTTAGAGGTAATAAATTGTTTTGCATAAGTTCTGTAAATCTATTATACGAAACTGTATTTGGAAATTCATTTTGCATATGTTTTTGAACATATCCGATATAAAAATGTTTGAAATTTCTAAAACAACCTGTGTGGAAAAGAACAGTAATCGTCATAATTTCACTCGAAGACATTGTTGATGGTCGCTTTGAATTAACACCAATTAGACTTTTCTGGATAAAATGTTCAAATTCTTTAGAAAATTCATCAATTAAACAAAATATTTCGGTAACTTTATCTGTAGAAATCATAAGTAGGTATTTTAGTTATATAATTAATATTCAGCACATTAAATATACGAAATATCTACTTTTTTACCAAATTATTATCAAATATTATTAATCGAACTCAGGTTAGAAGTAGAGCAGTTACCTATTTTTAGTCAGGTAGTAATACCAGTTGCAAAGCAAAACGCGCTATATAAATCCGTTCTATTTCCCTTTTTCTTTGTTATAAATTATTCCCATAAACATAGCTATGCAAAGAATTTATGCCTCAAAAAAGAAAAATATATTCTAATTTATTTATAACGTATTTTGCTTCACAATAGGTA
>WFNC01000611.1 GCA_015488785.1 Flavobacteriales bacterium
ACTTATTGCTAGCTATCTCCCTACAAGCTATATGTTTACCGTTGTAAAACATAAAAATGAAGAACATTAAATACCAAATATTATTAATACTAATCTGTTTTACGATGGGTTCATTTGGACAATCGCTTCCAAAACCTATTGGCTTCGTAAATGATTTCGAAAACATCTTTACAGACAAACAAGAACAAGTATTAGATTCATTAGTAAAGAATTTTGAAAAAGAAACAACAATTCAAATAACAATCGTAACTCTTGACAGTTCTTACACTAATAAATCTGAATTTGATAATTACACCTTTAAATTAGCTAATAACTGGGGTGTTGGTCAAAAGGACAAAGACAATGGTATTTTAATTGGAATTTCATCTTCAATGCGTAAAATGCGAATTAAAAACGGCTATGGAATTGAAAAGCTACTTACTGACGAAGAAACTAAAGCTCTAATTGACAGCTTATTTATTCCAGAATTTAAAAAAGGTATAATCAGACTCATAGACCAATTAGAACAAAACATAAATAAAGAATTTGAAATAGACACAAGTATTACCGTAGAATGGTTAGGTATAAGTTGTTATTGTCCGAATTGGATTGAAATTTCACATTTGAAAGAATTGAAAAATGACACGTTGGGGATTGTATTAGATGAATATTCAATATCATTATTACCAAGTGATTCTTTAAATAATATTTACAATCACCCAGCCGTTGGGACTCAAACCCCACTCGTATTTAAACTAAAAGGAAGATATTTTAGAAAAAAGATAAAACACGAAGCAAAAGGGATGTCGTATGTAGTAAAAACATTTCAATATGACACTTATGAAATGGTTGAATATTAAAACGATTTTCCAACAATGGCTAAAAAAAACATAGGGGTTTTAGAGGGGGGGGAAGTTTAGAACTTCGATTGAAAACCGCCAAACCAAAATTTTGATAAAAAAAAAAAATATTTGGATATTACTAAATACGAAAGTAAAGTGCTTTCTAAACCTCAAATAAAACCATAGCCTAAACGTTCAAAGCTATAACCTTCTAGCAGATAAATTGATGAAAAATAAACTTAAAAATGATTTTTTTTTATATTTATAGCAACCATATTTCTAAGCTGTAATTCTGGAAATAAAAAAAACACTGTTGAAAAGTCGGTTACAAAAATATATCAAATTAAAAAGAGTCATCACTATTTACCGGAAATGTGGTGGGATAGAAATTGGCCTTACATTCCTATCTTTCTAAAGTCTTTTGATTTAATCAAATCAATAGATAACCATGAAAATAATCAATTAGATAACTTTTTTAAAGATTCTACTATTTATAATTATAAAGCAATTACTACTTTATCGCCTAATTATAGAGTCCAATTTTATGATAATAAAACAAAACTTTATAAAGAAATCTTAATTCATCTTGAGGGTTCCGAGGGAGAAGCTTCTCTTGTAATACAACCTAAAGATTATAGTCAAGGAAGTAAAAATTCCTTTTTGACATTTAAAGCTTCTAAAAAACTATGGATAATATTAAATCAAAAATAAAACAGTTTCTAACAATATATAAAAAACATAGGGCGCTTTTCTAGTTCTATTGAGTTCAGAAACCAACGAAGCACCGCTAAATACAAAACTCGACTTTCGATATAGAAATCGTTACTATCTTAAGAATACCTTATTAAAGAATCTTAAATCCCTAAAACTCGCCGTTTTAAAACGCTTAAATTTACGTCGGGAATAAATGCTCCAACAAAATTTTCTTGATTTTCTAATGCTTTTTTAAACTGTTTTTTATCAACCAAAAATAATTCTTCATTTTCGTTGAAACCAATAATACTAATTTTAGAATCAATGTTATAAGTTAGTTCGTTTCGTTTGGTTAAGTCAAAGCTAAAAGAAGCATTTCGTTTACTTTCGATTACATATATTTTTTCAAAATGAACAGAAAGACCATTTAGACTCAAAAACTTAGGCTTTTCTATTTTTTCAATGTTAAGTGGAGTTGTTTCATCTTCTTTGTTTATTCGAGGCAATACTACTTTATCAAAATTAAACGTTCCAAAAAAAACAATAGGAGCACTCAGTCCTACAATAATGGACTTTCCAATTGACTTTCCAATCGATTTAGCTGTTTTTTTTGCCGAAGGCTCACCTTCTGATGGATCTATATTTTTTTTCTTTTCTTCTAAAACTGTTCTTTTTTGTAGCTCTATTTCTTTTTTTTCTTTTAGAATATTGTTGTAGCGTTCTAATTTTTTGAGGTAGGAATTTGTCATTATATCTAACTCTTCACCATCATAAACAGGTTTTACAATTACAATTTTACTTGTGTTTTTATTCTTTAAAATCAGTTGGTAATATTTTTTGTATTGTCTAATTCTTTTCGAATCCCAATTTTGTGTATAAATAGAATTTTCGACCGCTGTTAAATCAACAGGTTCAAATTTTATTTTGTAGAAAAAACTAAGTTCAGGAAACTCATATTTATCAATATCCAAAACAAAAGTTTTATCAATCTGACTCACTTTTGAAGGAGCAATTGGTTCAAATTTTGTCTGTTTGAGTAGATTATTTTTGGCTCTTATCCATTCTTGATTTGCGATATTTAGTTGTCTTTTCGTTTCGTTAAACGTTGTCGGTTTCACATCGGTTGTTATTGTTTTACCTTCAACCTCTTTTGTTTTTATATGATTACTCGAAATATAGTTCCAATTATGCGCTATTGTGTCTAAGTTGTAAAAGTTAAAATCTTGAACTTCCTTTGTTGTAAAAGTAATATTTAAAGGTTTTGAAATTAGAATTGGATTGTGATTCAAGTCGAAACCTTCTAATTTAAACATTCCTCCAGATTCAAAAGTATAAACTGTTCCTGCACTGTCATATTCCATCGGAATACCAGAAACGACAAAATCAATAGCGTCATTATAAACGCTAAATTTTAATTCAATTGAATCTGTAATTACATTATTTTTACTATCCTTAAAAGCTAATTTAGGTATTTCTATTTCAGCATTTTTCAAGGCTATTTTTTGCTCAATACTAGGGTCGATTACAAATCGTTTAGCAGGAATTTCTAATTTTTGGCTTGGAGGATTTACGCATTTAGAATCCTCTTCGTAAGTAATTGTTTCTGCTTTTTTAGTTGTTGTTTTGGCTACAGTATCTTTTTCAGGAGCATTTTCAATAATAAGGTAAACAGAAAGAATAATACCCAAAGTAAATAAAGAAGTAATAAACCATCCCGATTTATAAAACGATTTTGGTGGATTAGTTTTTACTTTTTCCATTAAGAGAGCAAAATCTTTTTTTTCGGCTATTTGCTTTGAATTTAAAGTTGGTTGGTTAAATTTTATTTTCATCTCAAATATATTTTTTTTAGTTTCCCGAGTATTCTATGCGCTTTTACTTTTGCATTATTTTCTTTTAGGTCTAAGATTTCGGCTATTTCTTTAAAACTCCTATTTTCAAAAAAACGAAGTTGAATTAATTCTACTTCTTCTTTTTTTAATGTTTTTAAAGCTCTTTTTAGTTTCAGCTTTTCCGCCTCATCAAGCGCTTCATTATTACCATTTTGATCCAATATTTCTTTAAAGTCAATTGTACTAATATTCAATGTTCGTTCATTACTCTTATCTTTTAAAGCTTGGTAAACTTCACTCATCGCAATTCTAAAAAGCCAACTTCCAAAAGGAACCCCTTTGTATTTGTACTTTTTTAGATTTGTAATTGCTTTATAAAAAACTGAACTCGTAATATCTTTAGCTACATCCTCGTTGTCTAATCTTTGGTAACAATACCTGTATATTTGTTCAAAGTATTTGTTGTACAAGGGTTCAAAATCAGCAGGGTTTTTCTGCGCAAGTTTTATCACGTCCAATTCTTCTAACAATTGATTCTCGGTATGATGATATATGCTGTTTTCTTTCAATTTATTATAAAGCGTTTGTCAAAATATATTTGTTCTGACAATGGTATAACTATTTTTTTTATTTTGGTTACATTCTTTTTATAATATCCCTTCTTTTTTTTATAAAGAAAAGAGGATGCTAGAACTTAAAAATTAACAAGCATAAAACCTGAAATACTATTTGGTTTGAGTATTGAATTAATTACCTTAGCAAAATAGATGGACAAAAAATTATATGCAATAGTAGATATAGAAACTACAGGAACTTTTTCTGATAGGGGAGGAATTACCGAAATTGCAATTGTGATAACCAACGGAGTAGAAGTTATAGAAACTTACGAAACCTTGGTGAATCCTAAAGCTCGTATTCCTTATTTTATCGAAAACCTAACAGGTATTTCAAATCAAATGGTTGCAAATGCTCCCGAATTTAAAGAAGTAGCAGAAAAAGTAGCTAAAATTCTTGAAGGAAAAATTTTTGTAGCACACAATGTCAATTTTGATTATAAATACGTAAAATTTGAGCTAGAATTAGCAGGCTTTGACATTGGGCAAGCTCGATTGTGCACCGTAAGATTGAGTCGTCAAATAATGCCAGGTTTAGCATCTTATAGCTTAGGAAAACTAACCAAGAGTTTAGGAATTTCGCATACAAGTAAGCATCGAGCGATGTCCGACACAATGGCGACTACCGATTTGTTTCATTTATTGGTAGAAAAAGGAGAAGATGATATTTTGAATACGCTAAAAAAAGTTTCTAAATTACCTAATCTTCCCGCTAATTTACCAGAACGAGTTTATAATAAGTTGCCAAACGAAACAGGAGTTTATTATTTTTACAATGATAAGCGAGAAATTATTTATGTCGGTAAAGCAAAGGATTTAAAAAAGAGAGTCACAACGCATTTTACAGGTAAGGCAACCGATCAAAAATTAGCTTTTTACAGAGAAGTTCAACACGTACATGTTCGGCTAACGGGGACAGAAATAATAGCGTCATTATTGGAAGACGCAGAAATTAAACACCATTGGCCTATTTATAATAGAAGTCAAAAAAGTAAAATAAATAAATTTGGAGTTTTTAAATACGAGAATCAAAAGGATGTAGTAATGCTTGGAATTACCAAAATAGGAAATCAAGTAAAGCCCTTAAAGACTTTTCCCAGTTTGTCTATTACCAAAAAATGGTTGTTAAGCAAAATAGATGAATTTGGATTAAAAGCCTCGTTGTGTGGAATGCCTGAATTTGACTCTTTAACTACAACAACAGAAGATCATCAAGAAAAGATACAAGGCTTTTTAAATGAATATGACGATAGTTCGGAAACTTATGTATTATCGGGGAAAGGAAGAAAAGTAGGAGAGAAATCTTTTGTTTTTGTAGAAAATGGAACTTACAAAGGATTTGGTTTTGTGAATCAAAAATTTAAATATACTTCAGTAAAAAAGCTGTATTCTAAATTAAAGTTAAAAGACGAAACGATAACCTCTAGAACAATTATAGCTTCAGATAAATTTGACGAATACTTAGAAAAAATAAGATTTTAGATGCCAAGAATATTAGCCATAGATTACGGAACAAAGCGTGTAGGTATTGCAGTTACCGATGAATTACAAATTATAGCCAGCGGTTTGACGACTGTTCATTCGAGTGAATTAATTAATTTTTTAAAAGACTATTTTCAAAAAGAAGATGTAGAAACCATCGTACTGGGAGAACCTAAAACATTGAGTAATCAAAAAACAGATAGTTCTTTCGAAATAGAAAAACTCTATAAGAATTTAAAAAAGACATTTAGCACAAAAAAAATAGCAAAAGTTGACGAGCGTTTTACATCTAAGCTCGCTTCTCAAGCCATGTATATGTCTGGATTAAGCAAGAAAAAGCGAAGACAAAAAGAATTGGTAGATGAAGTCAGTGCTACCATTATATTACAAAGTTACATGCAAGAACGAGACAATAAATTGTTTTGATTATTTTAGCTTGGTCTAGAATTTAGCAAGAAAAAATAAAATAGATTCAAAAGTTTTATAGTAAAGGTTGTAAATCGGGAGGGTGTGCTTTTTAGGCTAAAGACTATTCAACTGCACTAAAATTCTTAGTAACATAAATATAGCCTTACATTTTAAAGTTCAAAAAGCTAATAAAACAGCAACACTACTGATTTCGAGTATTTTTCAGAGAACCCTATTTAAGGTCTTTTAGAGCTTTGTTTAACTTCGCTATTCAGCAAGGATTTGCAACAAGTGAAAGCTACCCTTTTAAAAACCAATTCAATGCTAGTGGTTACAATATGGCTAAACTTAAAGTAGGTTATAATCCTAAAGCTATGAGTGAAACCGATATTGTTAAATTTAAAAACTTTTCTTTTGCTGATAAACCAGAACTAGAAGACACTTTTAAAATGGCGCTATTTATATATTATGCAAGAGGGATTAACATTGGTTTATGGCTATGACCTTTGTAACTAGTACGAAAAAATCATTTTCAGCTAAAGAAACACAAAGACAAATAGGGCACAATCGCTATCAGCCTATTTGGGAAATGATGCATAAATTAAGAGCTGTTATGGGAATGCGAGATGACTTATATAGCTTAAAAGATCAAGTCGAGTTAGATGAAGGATTCTTTGAAACGGTAGATATACGAAGAGATTATAGCCAAAACTTAAAAAGAGGTAGAGGAAGTGAGAAGCAGACGACAGTACTTGTGAGTACTGAAAGTATTGAGATAGAAGAAGAAGATTCTATTAACAAGAATGCAAAAAAACTAAGTTAAGGATACATTAAAATGAAAATTATAAATTCATTAAAAAAAGATGTAATTAAAACAGAAGTTAATAAAATCATAGATAAAGGAAGAGTCCTAAAAACGGATGGTTCAAATAGCTACAATGATTTAAAGGCAGACTATACACATCAACCTACTGTAGCAACCTCTAAATCAGAACTATCTAAACTTTTGCCTTGGGCTCATACAGCTATCAGTAATGCAAAAAGACTTTTGCTTGATGTACATCATAGAATTGATGATGACTTTTTACAGAACTATCTTAATGAGTTTTGTTTTAAAGTTAATAGAAGATATTTTGATTGTATCTTTGAAAGGCTTATTATTGCAGGGATTTATAACAGATGGGATTCCTTTGGGGAAACAAGAATTTAAAACAAGACATAAGGAATAACCTTGTGAAACTTAACAAAAAATAATATAAATGAGTAATTCCGCCCCCAAATCACATTAAAAATGAAAAAACACTCTACTATATATTGGATTATATTGATAAGTCTAATTTTATTTGGCTGTAAAAAAAAGCCCTTTGATTACCGAAATAAATTCATAGGAGACTGGAATTTTAAAGTAAACACCTCTAGTTTTAACACTACAACAAATTATTTTCACTCAGACTCTCTTTATTATATCGGTGAAATCAAATATGGAGATCATAAAGATGAATTATTTATTCAATACACTAGTACTAATTCTCTAACACTTAAAATTGATAAAGACGATAAACTATCTGATTTTCCTACACAGCATTCTAATGGCGAATTCGAAAATAAGAATAAATTAAAAATCTATTTAAAATCAGGAGGTTTAGGAGGAGGAAGTAGCCAATTAATTAATGGTATAAAACTCTAATTACAACAAGAAGCTAAAAAAAAACTCTATTCTCAATTTTTCTTATTATCTTGTAAGTCCAACGATCCATTAAATGATAGTTGGACTTTTTATTTCAAAACTAAAAATATGAAACAAACTATACTTACACTATTTTCCGCTTTATTAATATCAACGTCATTGCTTGCTCAAATCCCCGCAAACTACTACAACAGTGCTGCAGGATTAAATGGAGACGCATTAAGACTCGCGCTATTTAATATTATAAAAAATCATAATTCGCAAAGCTATGGTAATTTATGGAACAACTTTGCAACAACAGATAAGCAACCTGGCACAAATTTAATTTGGGATATTTATTCAGACAATCCAAATGGAACCAACCCATACAATTATACTTACGGATCTGACCAATCAACCGGTAGTCATCCTTCTGAAGGAAATGGAGGTTACAACAGAGAACATTCTATGCCAAAATCTTGGTTTCACGATATTTCACCTTTAAAAACTGATTTATTTCACATCTACCCTACCGATGGTTATGTAAATAATCGCAGAAGTAATAATTCTTATGGAGAGGTTGGAAGTGCTTCTTGGACTTCTCAAAACGGATCGAAATTAGGAACTTGTAATTACCCTGGCTATTCGACATCATTTCCCAATTCAAAAGTTTTTGAACCAATTGATGCTTACAAAGGAGATTTAGCTAGAAGTTATTTTTACATGCTTACACGTTACCGTTTTAGACAATTTTATCAAGATGGAAACAACCACAACGATATGGTTGTTGGAAATGGAGGTACGAACGTTACTCAATTTACGCCTTGGGCAGAAAATATGCTTGTAGAATGGGCTACTAACGATCCTGTTAGTCAAAAAGAAATTGACCGAAACAATGCAATTTACCAAATACAAGGAAATAGAAATCCTTACATCGATCATCCAGAATGGATTACAATGGTTTGGGGTCCTTTGGCAAGTATAGATAATTACAAGAACTTACTAACCAAAGCTTGGTATGCCAACAATCAATTGCACATCAACGGAGAAATAAAACAAATTTCCAATGTTGTAATTTATAATATGTTAGGAGAAAAAGTTAGTAGTAACCAAATTTCAAACAACAAATCTACTTTTGATATTCAATTGCCAAAAGGTGTTTATTTAGTTACCATTGAAGGAAAACTTTCTAATACCTTAAAATTTGTGGTTGGGTAATCAGCTTTACTAAAAGCGGATAAAAAAAATAACATTAATAAAGATTAACAATGAACAAGGAAACAGACATCTCAAAGTTAATGAATAAGATTAAAAATAAAGAATTTAATTCAACCGAAGAATTATCATCTTTTATGAACGACCTTATCGGAGGAAACGCCCCCACTTCTCCCAAAAGTAAAAACAAAAAATATCTTGCTCAAGATTTAGTCTATGAAGCCTATGAACAACCTCTTACTAAAGCAAAAAAAACAATAAAAAAAGCATTACAATTAGATCCTAACAACGCAGATGCTTACAGTTATTTGGCTAGTCAAGAAAAAGATATTGACAAAGCAATAGAACTCTATGAAAAAGCTGTAATAGCAGGAGAAAAAACATTAGGTCCTGATTTTTTTGAAGAAGAGAAGGGATGTTTTTGGGGAATGACAGAATCTCGCCCTTATATGAGAGCAAAAGCTGGACTTGCATCTTGTTTCATTTTAGTAGATCAGACGGAAAAAGCGATTGAGATATATGAAGAAATGTTAGAACTAAACCCAAATGATAACCAAGGGATTAGATATATGCTTTCAACATTATATTTGAGAAAAAACTTATTTAAAGCTTTTTATGCATTAAACAAACAATATGATGAGTATGGAAATGCTGTTTCAAATTTCAATCTTGCGCTAGCTCAATTTAAACAAGAAGGTAAAAGTAATAAATCCAATAAATTATTACTCGAAGCACATACTAAAAACCACTTTGTTATTGACTTATTACTAGGCAATAAAAAAATGCCAAAACAACAACCTGAATATATAGGTATAGGAGATAAAAACGAAGCGGTTTCATACGTTTTTGGCAATTATCAAATTTGGGACGAAACTCCAGACGCTTTCGAATGGTTATATTATTTTTTGAAAAATAGAGTTCAAATGAATTAAACTTTACTTAGGGTTCTTGCTCTATTTTCTGTATTTTAAAAAAAACGACTACTTTTGCATAGTTTTTGAATTAAGCGTGTATCTTTTAAAAATTAATTGCGTTATTACGATACTAAAATACAGCTCTATTATGCCTAAAATATTTTTTATTATTACTTTTTTATTGCTTGTCGGAGGAAATTTTGCTCAAAACAAAACAGATTCCAACGGTAAACAAGGTGCTTGGATTGCAAAATACGACGACGGCTCTACTCGATACAAAGGACAGTTTGAAAACGGAATTCCTATCGGTAAATTCACTTACTACTACCCTACTGGAGAAGCTTCTAGTGTAATGGATTTTTCGGACAAAGGTGTTAAAGCGGCTTGCAAAATGTACCATAAAAATGGGCAATTAATGGCTTTTGGAAATTATGTAAACCAACAGAAAGATAGTACTTGGTGGTTTTTTAATGATCGAAAACAAGTTTTGAAACAAGAAAATTATAAATATGATAAACTCGATGGAGAATCGATTGTCTATTTTCCCGCTAATCCTAAAACAGAAAAAGTTGTAAAATCTGAAGTTACAAATTACAAAAATGGTGTTTATCATGGCGAATGGACTCAATATTTTAAGGATGGAAAGGTAAAAGCATTTGGCGTTTATAAAAATGGTTTCTTTGACGGTCAAGTAAAATGGTACTATCCCAATGGAAAAGTACAAACTTCGGGGTGGTACAAACACAATGTTAGAAATGGATATTGGAAAACATTTGACCCTGAAGGAGATATAGACACAAAAACTTATTATTATAATGATAAGGTTTTGGAAGGCGAAAAGTTAGCGAAATATTTAGAAAAAATTAGATCAAATAAATAATGAATACCCTACTTGTCGAAACCTATAAAAAAGAACAACTAAAAGCCGAAGCGCTATTAAAAGAAGTACAAAAAAAGATAAACATAATCGTTACCACTAGGGTTCTGCTCTTTTTCCTTATTGTTTTTGGTTGTTATACTTTCAGTTCGAATACTCTTTTGGCTGTTCTAATTGGTGTTTTAGGTAGTCTTGTTTTTATTTACCTGGTGCAAGTTCACGCTAAACTAAGTACTAAAAAAAACTATTTTACCAATAAAGTTTCCCTAAACAAAACAGAGCTTAATGTTTTGAACGGAGCATATAGCGATTTAGAAAATGGTAGTGAATTTTTAGATGCGAACCACGAATATAGCTATGATATTGACTTGTTTGGAGAAGGAACTTTTTTTCAGTTTTTTAATCGAACAAATACCGATGGAGGTAAAATTGAGTTGGCGAAGCTAATTCAAAAAAATGATATTTCGGATATTATAAACAAGCAAGATGCTATAAAGGAATTAGCTCCAGACTTGGAATGGCGACAACATTTCTTAGCGACTTCTTCCAATATTAACAGTAAATTTTCGTCGCAAGAAGTAAGCCAATGGATTTTGAATTATGAATCTTTTATTCCTAAAAAACTAAAAATAGTACTTTTCGGTTTTCCTATTGCTTCTATTCTTTTTATAATCCTTCTATCTTTTGATGTGATAACGAGCACTCAATTTGTGATTTGGTTTTTAATCGGAATGGGGATTACAGGTTTCTTTGTCAAAAAAACGACTGCCGTTTACCAAAAAGCAAATGAAGTTGTAGATACCATAAACGAATATGCTGGTCTATTAACCATTATCGAAAAAAAACAATTTTCGACTGTCAACAACCTCAAAAAGCAAAAAGAAATCGAAACTAAAAATGCTAAAGCTTCAGAAACATTGTTAGCATTGGGAAAAACCTTGAACCGTTTGAATAGTCGAAACAATTTGATTGTTGCCATATTTGGAAATGCTCTTTTTCTTTGGGAATTAAACGCTATTTTAAAATTCGAGAAATGGATTGAAACCAACAAAGAAACAATTCCAAAATGGTTTGATTCTATCTATTATTTCGATGCTCAACTGTCTTGTGCCAACTATGCGTATAATCATTCAAGTTATGCTTTCCCTACAATTAGTACGGATGCTACAATTATTAATGCGCTACAATTAGGACATCCGCTATTGGATGCTTCGAAGCGAATAGACAATAACATCGTTATAAAAGACAATAATTTTGTGATTATTACAGGAGCTAATATGGCTGGAAAAAGTACTTTTTTGAGAACAATTTCATTAAATTTAATTTTGGCTAATGCTGGAATGCCTGTCTGTGCAAAATCGTTTAATTACAGACCAATTCAACTAATTACAAGCATGCGAACGTCCGATTCATTAAAAGATGATGAATCCTATTTTTTCTCAGAGCTGAAAAGATTAAAATTCATTGTAGATAAAATAAAAGACAATACTTATTTTATAATTTTAGATGAAATTCTAAAAGGAACAAACAGTAAAGACAAAGAAATCGGTTCTAAGAAATTTGTCCAAAAACTGGTTCGTTCAGGCTCTACCGGAATTATAGCAACACACGATTTAGCACTTTGTACAATTACAGAAGAATTTCCTCAGGTTGTAAACCATTATTTTGACGCAGAAATTATAAACGATGAATTACACTTTGATTATAAAATGAAAGATGGGGTTTGCAAAAATATGAATGCTTCTTTCTTATTAAAAAAAATGGAGATTGTTTAAATGTAGTGAGGTTATCCTTACAATTGAACAACCTCTACCCGCTTATCAAATAACCAATAATACATTAACGCTTTATTTCCTGTAATATTCGTTATAAAATATTCATAGCTATCAAAAGCTTCTGAGGTTGTGCAATTTTCAATCATTACACGGTTTTCAATATAATTAGAATGTATAAAATAATTACAAGACTCTGTTTTATACAAATAGCCAACGTGATTGTCTAATCCAACAAAGTATAAACCTTGATTTAAACCTTCTAATTCCACAAAAAATTCTTTGGAATTATCATTTGTAAATTCTAGCACTAATGAATCGCTAATTGCTAAAGTTCTAGCTTCGTTTTCTGGATTTTGTTTTGCTAAATCATATCGATTGATGTTAATTCCCATATCTCTTATTGTAGTTGACACAAAATAACCACATGCAATTTCTCCATGATTGGGAATAGAAGTATGCCCATTAAAATCCCAAGGAGTTCCATACCAATGTGGAATTATTTCATTCAAAAGACTGGCTGAAAACACATTTGATATTGAATCTAAAAAACTGTTTTTATTCACTTCTGTACATTTCAAAAACTCTTGTCTAAGAAGATTTCTAAGCTTAAATTGTTTTCTTTTCACCTTCGAATATGGTCTTTCTGTTGTAAACTTCAATCCAGAAGCTATGCTATCACAACTAATCTGATTTGTGGATTCTTTCGGAATTATATTTTGCGACAGTTTAATATTTTGAAAAATATTTTCTGCTAAAACATCCTCTTCTTGCGCTACTCGATAACAAGAATAAAACGTACCAATAATAAAAACAATTATAAAATTCTTCATGGGTCTTTATCTCTATAATCCATCGTTTGGAAAAAGGAACAAAAATAAACATACCTAGCGCTAGGTATATTTTTAAAACAATTAATGATGTATTTTTACTACAGTCAAACAAATAAGAAAACTATGTTAAAAAAAATCATCATTACGTCATTAACACTTTCTCCTGTATTCGTATTTTCACAAGAAGGAGTAAGTATCAGTAATTCGGGAGTAGCTCCTGATGCTTCTGCAATATTAGATGTTGTTTCAACAGACAAAGGACTATTAATACCAAGGGTTAATTTAACAGCAACGAACTCCGCTTCTCCCATTACTAATCCCAAGAAAAGTCTATTAGTCTATAACGCAACACCGTCGGGAACGGGAACTACAGCAGTTGTAGAAGGATTCTACTTTTGGGATGGAACTAAATGGATTCCTTTTGTAGTCGGAAACAATGGAGGTGGAAGTGGCACCGATGATCAAAATATAATGGGTTCGAGTCTTAATGGCACCACACTTACGATTGGAATTGAAAATGGGAGTAGCCAAAATATAGATTTAGCTAACTTAGCAAACGATAACGACCCTACAAATGAATATAATACAGGAATTAGTCTTACCGGTACAACCTTGAATATTACCGATGG
>WFNC01000612.1 GCA_015488785.1 Flavobacteriales bacterium
GTTTCTTTGTAATAATTAGAATCTATTTCTTTTCCTATTGGTTCAGAAATACTAGCCAATACCTCATGAAGATTATTGTAAATATACTCTTCATCTTCTTGTGCTTGTTGCAATTTAGTTGTAACACTCATATATTGACCTCCATTTAATTCGGTTGCATCAGTTATGAATTTATACTTGTTGCCTTTCAAAAATATTTCTGTTGGAATAGTAGTCTGAATGGGTGTAGTCTGCAAGAATTTTAAACGCTCGTTAATCTTAGTTATATCTGTTAGTTTTAACTTCTCAACATCTTGCGTTGGCTTATCTAGTAAAATTGCTAAAGTGAAAATAACCCTTTCGATAGGATTAAGTTCTCCAATAATAACTGGGCGCAATTTTACATACTGACAAATTTTAATATCTGACCATGAACTAGGCAATTTGTTTATGTTAAAATCCATATATTATAATGGGTTTTAAAAACAAAGTTGCAAATACTTTTACTTATATTTTTTATCTAATTTTTCGTAATTTCTAAACAAAGGTTTTAACATCAAGTTGCAAACCCAAGCAATGCCACTAATTAAATAAGTTATAGCCATTGGGCATAATGCTAATATTAAGAAGATGTATTTTAAATATTTCATAATTCTAAAATGATAAATTGTATTTTCCGTTATTGTTAATTCCTAGGTGCATAATTGCGCCATATCTTATTGCATCAATTGAGTGATTGAACATATCAATAGGCTTTCCTACACTGTTACTATTTTTGTCAACCGCCCATTTATACTTTCTAAATTCTTTTATTACATTGGTAGATTCTCTAGTTACGTTTATTTCAAAACGCTTTAAAATATCTATTCCGTTACGAATACTATCCGCTCCTTTCTTCGTTGGTTTTGCGTTTAATCCTAATCGGTGTATTTCCTCGATACTTTTAGGCTCGGCACTATCACAAATAATCTCATCTCTGCGGTCAATTCCTAAATCTTTTAATCTGTTCGCTATATCTGTGTTGGTTAATCCATAGTCGTAAATCAACTCTTTAATATAAATCTTTGTATCGTGCTTGTAAATTCCAACGCAAGCGGTAGGGTCATTTGTAAAACCAAAGTCTAAAGCGTAACAAACTAATTTGGCGTTATCAGGAATTGAATCTACTATTTTAACATCTTCAAATATTAACCCTGTAATATTTCCATATTCTCCAAGTCCGTATATTTTCCAAAACTCCTTGTCAGTTTTCTGTAAGTACTCAATTTCTTCTACTAAAGATTGAGGTAAAAAAGTGTTATCTTTGTAAGTACTAACAATTGTTTCTACATCTTTTTTTTCGCTAGTTCTTCTTTGCTCTAATTCTGTATTAATCCATATATCAGAATCATCAGGGTTAAAATCAATAAAAATCTTATCGCTAGTCCTCATTAACAATTGAAAAAACTCTTGCTTATATTCCAACTCGTTAGCTTCATTGCAATATAGAATATTCCTTTTTGAACCTCTCAGTTTTTGTTGGTCGTCTGCTCCGAAAAACTCAACTAACCTCCCCTCGTACTTGTACGTTTTCTTTGTTTTATTATGATTAACTAAATTGTACCATCCGTTATTTTGTAGGATTTCTTCGAAGTCTCGAACTACTGTTTTCTCTAAAGTAGTCTGATGTTTTCTTACTGTTGACCACACACCCTTTTTAATGTAGTTGCCTTTTCCGCACTCCCCAGTCATTAACCAAAGTGCTTGAAGTTGAGCCAAAGAATATGTTTTACTTGAACGTGTTCCCCCTCTATTAATTACTATTTTCTTAGTGCTTAATCTATTCTTTGTAAATATAGGAGTTACTTCCATTATCTTTTTTTCTCTACTATTTCAATAGTGGTTATTTTCTGCTCTAATTTATCAGGCTCATTTAGTCCCATCATTTTCGTAATTGAATCTAAAGAACCACGATAGTCAGAACCTTTTACCATCTCTTTCAACAAATAAAACCTTTGTGTTTCTTCCTTGTCCTTGCCTTTTTTCTGTCCTAATTTCCAAAGCTCCTCCCATGCTCCAATCATTTTTAAATGATAATCTATAATGACTTGTTTGGTTACTTTGTTTTTATTCGCTAGTTCGGCTTTGATTTCCTCAACCCTTAACCTTATATTAGACTTACTCATCATCTGCGATGCTTTAACGGCAACCCAATCAGCATTTGGGTTTGTTAAATTATAAGACTGTCTGTATGCTTCTGATTGATTACCTAGTTCAACAACTAATTGAGCGAAGTTCTCTTCTTTTGGCGTTAGAATTAATTTAGTCATAATTAATGGAAATATAGGGTGTTATTTATGAATACTACTCCATTAATAGAGTAGGTTATAGTAGTTATTCCTATTGTAGTATTAATTACTTGTACACATATTAATATGCCGTAATTATTTACTTTGTATTTTATTTCGATAAACTATCTTTAAAATTATTTAGTTCGTAACAAATTTTAAAATACTTCTTACAAGAATAACATTCTTTAGTTCCTTTAGATTTCTTAACATACTTATAATGAATGTCGACTAAAAACTCCCAATCTTGTATAGTTGCTTTACTTGGGAAGTAGTCGTGATTTCTTACGGTGTCTAATATCCAAAGAAACGGTTTAATTTCTTTATTAAATTTTCTTTTCATTTATTCAAAACTTTAAACACTAACGGAATCAACAGGTAAACAGGGTTTAATGAAATTACCGAAATAATAATCCCAATCCAAAAAGACAAGCAATAAGTACAATTAAACGGCTTTCTGTTTATTTTTATTAGTAGATTTCTTAGTAGTGTTATTTCTTTAGCTTCGTTAAACCAAAAATCCAACACAAGTAAAGATACTATTATTATTTTTACTTCAAACATTTTCTTTTATTTTTTTAAAAATTTTACCTAATCTATTTGCTATTGCTGTTCTATTTACTCCTGTTTTATTTTTCAATTCAGATTTACTACAATTGCATTTTAGATATTCTGTCACCCAGAGTTGATTTATTTCAGACAAAGAATCTATACTTTCGTTAATTTTATCTATTAGTGGTTGCTCCGTGTTTTCAGCATAATAACCGTCTTCAATGTTTAAATGGAAGTTTTGCTTTTGCTTTCTGTAAAAATCAGATTTTGGAAAATTCCACATCTTGTAGGCAACACCATACAAGTACAAGAAGAAAGATTTCTTATCATTTTCGAACCTTTCTTTAAAATCTGTTTTCTCTAAAATAAAAAGCAAAACTTCTTGTTTTAAATCGTCTTTTAATTTGTCATTTCTAGTTACAGAAATACATATTATATTTAGTTCTTTAATTATGCTTTCAATCATTAGACTGTAAATATAACTATTTTTTTTTGAAAAATTAATTATTTACCCGAAGAACCGTAACCACTAGAACCACGTTCTGAACTATCCAACTCTTTCACTTGTTCAAATTCAATCTTAGGGTATGGCATTATTACAATTTGACAAGCTCTCTCTCCAATCTTGTAAGCTTGTTGAAAATTACTAGCTGTCATTACTGCGGAAATTTCCCCACGATAACCGCTGTCAATTACTCCAACAGAATTACTAAGAATTAAATCAGTCTTGTAAATGCTTGACCTTGGGAATACTAAACCTACGTAGCCTTGTGGAATTTCTAAGGCAACACCAAAACCATATTTTACATACCCTGCTTTCAATTTCGTTATACTTGTGACTGTCAAATCCATACCTGCATCTCCTTGTTTTGCATACTTTGGAATTTTAGCTAATTCGCTTAGCTTTTTGATTTTAATTTTCATAATTTCTATTTATTTGATTTATAAATTCTTTAGTTTGGAACTCGTTTCTTTTCTTTAAATCTTCAAACATTGCTGTCATGTTATCCTCGTCAATATCGTAAGACTTTTTAAAAGCGTTGTAAACTTCTCGCTCCAAATAGTCTCTATATCTATTAGTTTTCATTTTAAAAGACTTTACAAATCCAGCTCCTGTTTGAAGATTTGAAAGGAATAATTCCGTTGTCATTACTGCAATGTAAGAGCTTAGTAAATTCTTGTGCTCTTCTGTTACTGTTGTCACCTTACTTTGTGTATGGTAATCAAATACGCTCACTTTTTTCATTTGTTTTTATTTTAACGACAACCCAACCCCAACTTATTACGGAGACGAATCTATAATTTAGTTGTAAGGTTAGTTCAGCTGTCTTATTTTCTATTACGTTTATATCGAGATAACCGCAAGAGTGTGTTTACATCGTTGTTAGTGATAATGCTAAATGTCGTTTACAATATCAATATTTGGGTTTATTTCAAGAGCAGTTTTCCAATTATCTCTTAAATGAGAAAATCCTATAATTTTTTGATTTGTAATGTGTTTTGTTAATTTTTCAAACCAATCATATTTTGAAAATGTTGTTGAGAACGTAACATATTTTGCTTTTTCAAAATAACGCTTAACATCATAATCACTTCTAAGGTCAAAATAATTAATGGTTAGTATCTTTTTGTTTGGAAATCTGTTTTTTAAATATTCAATCCATTTCCATTCTGCCTTTTCATCATTTTCACAAATAACAATTTCAGCATATTCTTCAATTGGAAAATCATTATCGAAAACCTCATTAGTTATTTTATTGCCGTATAAAGGCATAAAAGAACCTATCGGTCTAATTAGTATAGTTCCGTATTTGTTAGCGAGATTTTCATAATCAATGTTTCTTGTTGCTGCAATTTTTAATCTATGCACAAAATCCATTCTATTTTTAGGTGTATCGTGATGTAATCCACAAACTTGCGACCTTAAAATTCTTTCTTGCATATTTTCTGATAACCCATTAGGCTCATAAGTGTTTGCATTTAGAACGAGAAACCAATTGTTATGTCCTTCTACTTTGACATACCTATTCAAGTCTGTACTATCACTAACACCATCTATAAATAATGGCTGTTTAGTGCTTAAATCGGAGTTTTGTGTATTTTTATTAAGTTCTGTCATAATTCAAAATTTAGTGCGTTTAAAGTCGCCACTATTCATAGATTTAACGTTACCATTAATTAAAAATCACCGTAATTAACTTGTAGGCATTTCAACCCTAAATTTCTCCATTTTGCAACCATAGTATCTCTGTCCTCTAATACAAATGCTATTTCTTGCAATAATATGCCTGCATTACTAAGTTGTTCGGGTTTTACTTCCGTATCGTGTCTATGGTCTTTATTTGGTCGCATTAAAACTTTATCTACAACTAACCCTTGATTTTTCAACCAATTTTCTGTAACCTCTCTAACTTCTTCTCTCCTTCCTGTGCAATAAACTATTTCATACTTAAACTGTAAATTATAAACTAAATCTACTATCTCTTGTATTGGTTTATCATTAAAACAAGAAGCATAAAATTTATCGTAATCAGGTGGTGTAGTTTGTAGATACTTAAGTCTGTCGCCAACTTTTGCAATCGTACCATCTATATCTACTACTATTATTTTTTTTTTAATCATAATCTTAATTTAGAAAAAACTAATGGTAACACCGTATAACCGATAATAATAGCTAATTTGGTGCTAAACCAATGCTTTGTTAATATTTATTTAATTCTGTTTATAATTCAATGTTTTGGGCTTATCTAAGCCATTACTACGGTTATACTCAACGTTAGCAACAAGGTGGCTTACACCATTCTTTCACTATCATATTTGAAAAGTTGTATTTCCAACAATTATCACTTTCCCACCACTCATTAATTCCGTATTTACCATTTTCATATCTAACAAATACTTGATTGTCGTCATTAGGTAGTGCATTTTTAACCGCCACCCAATTGCTAACACCGTGTAAAATTAATTGCTCGGTATGGTACTCATTTGCTAACTTCTCTACAACTTGAACATAACCTTTATATAAAGTGTCTGCTTGTATATCAGTCATTTCTAATTCTTCAATAATTCGTTTTTTAAAATCCATTTTTATCTATTTCATTTTCGTTTTTAATTCCGCAACTAATCTTACATTATATCGTTAGCAACAATTAACGCTTAATGTACTTTTCTACAATTTCGTTAATTCTGTCATCTGGAAATAGCTGTAATTCATTAGCTAAGTAACTAATGAATAGCGTTAACTGTTCCCTTCGGTTGCTAACATCAGGTATATTCAAATCTTCAACTACTTTAGTTATATGATTTTCAATTATAGAAAACGTTAAGTCTTCGTCCTCATAAGTAACACCCATATTTGAGAGGGTTTGAAATAATGTTTTCGTTGTGTCGTTTATGTATTTCTTTTTGTTCATAAGTTTA
>WFNC01000613.1 GCA_015488785.1 Flavobacteriales bacterium
GGCTCATCATAAGGTTGAGAAGCTTCTGAGATTTCGCTCTTTCCTTCCGTACGCATGTCAAATTTTGAACCGTCGGCACATGAAACAAGTAAAGCTACAATTGATAAAGTCCAAATAATTTGTTTCATAATAAAAAGAGGTAGTTTTTCATCACATTTAATAAACAGAGACAAAAAAACATAAAAGCATACCGCCAACAAACGGTATGCTTTTATTTGAATATTAAATATTTTGTTTACCCAATAATAACACAGGGTTTTCCATATAGTTTTTAAACGAATTTAAGAAAGTAGAACCAACTGCTCCATCAACAACTCTGTGGTCGCAACTTAAAGTCACTTTCATCACGTTTCCAGGTACAATTTCTCCATTTTTAACAACAGGAACTTGACTAATACCACCAATTGCTAATATCACAGAATCAGGTGAATTAATAATTGCTGTAAACTCTTCTATTCCAAACATTCCTAAATTAGAAATCGTAAACGTATTTCCTTGCCATTCTTCTGGTTGCAATTTTTTTGTTTTAGCCTTAATCGCATATTCCCTAACCTCAGCACCTATTTGTGTCAAAGATTTACCATCGGCAAATCGAACCACAGGAACCAATAAACCATCTGGAACAGCAACAGCAACACCAATATGTACATGGTCATTGTAGCGGATAAAATCTTCATACCACGAAGCATTCACTTCTGGGTGGTCTTTTAATGCTGCCGCACTTGCTTTTACAACCATGTCGTTAAAAGAAACTTTCTGCGGTGCAATCATTTTATTTATCGACTTACGAGCTTCTATCGCATTGTCCATGTCAATTGATATGGTAAGGTAAAAATGAGGTGCCGAAAACTTACTTTCAGCCAATCGAGAAGCAATTACTTTTCTCATTTGAGAAACAGGTTCATCTCTAAAACTTTCTACACCAACAAAAGAAGTACTAGAACCATTGTAATTATCAATGTCTCTTTTTACAATTCTTCCACCTTCTCCTGTTCCTTTCAAGAACGCTAAATTTATACCTTTATCTTCAGCCAATTTCTTAGCCAAAGGCGAAACTTTCAACCTTCCCTCTGCAATGCTACTTGCTGGAGGGAAAGCTCCTGTAGAACTAGTCTGCATCGTTACAGCAGGTTTTTTAGCTACCTTCTTTGTCGGAGCTGGCGAAGGAATAGTCGCTTTAACTTCTACTTTTTTACCCTTCGAAGATTCACTTTCTTTAGTGCTATCTTCCTTTTTTAATTCTTCTAATAACTCAGAAATATCTTCACCTTTCTCTCCTAAAATAGCCAATACCGAATCGACAGGTGCAGCTCCACCTTTTTCGACTCCTCTATGCAATAAAACTCCCTCTTCAAAAGCTTCAAATTCCATCGTTGCTTTATCCGTTTCTATCTCTGCCAATAAATCTCCCGACTCTACAGTATCTCCTATATTTTTGTGCCATTCAGCAATTACACCTTCAGTCATGGTGTCACTCAATTTGGGCATTCTAACAACTTCAGCCATTATATACTTGTTTTATTATAATACTCAACCCTTTTCTCAGCTAAGTATAAATAGTTCTAAAAATCTTATTTATATTCTTTTACAAACGGATATTCCTCCATGTAAACATCTTCGTACAATTCGTGAGCTTCTGGCTCGGGAGAATCTTCTGCAAACTTAACCGATTCCGCAACCGTTTCCTTAACTCTAACTTGTATCGCTTTCAATTCATCTTCAGAAGCTAAATTGTTTGCTTTTATTGTTTCTAAAACTTTCGTTATTGGGTCTTGTTTTTTATAATCCTCAACCTCACTCTTCGTTCTGTACTTCTGAGGGTCAGACATCGAATGACCTTTATATCTATAAGTTCTAATATCTAATAAAACAGGTCCTTTTCCAGCTCTTACATGTTCGCAAGCATTTTCTATCGCTTCATGTACCGCCTCTACCGACATTCCATCTACGACAAAAGAAGGCATATTGTAAGACAATCCCATTTTAGACATATCTTGAACATTAGTCGTTCGTTCTACCGAAGTTCCCATTGCATAATTGTTGTTTTCTATAATGTAAACAACAGGCAATTTCCAGTTCATTGACATATTAAAAACCTCGTGCAATATTCCCTGACGAGCAGCACCATCTCCAAAAGAACAAAACGTTACATTTTTAGTTCCTTTATATTGTTCAGCAAAAGCAATTCCAGCTCCCATTCCTATTTGAGCACCAACAATTCCGTGCCCTCCCATAAGATTTACTTCTTTATTAAACATGTGCATAGAACCACCTTTACCTTTAGACATTCCCGTCTTTTTTCCGTAAAGTTCTGCCATCATATATTTTGGATGAACCCCCAATGCAATCGGATGAGCGTGATCTCTATATGCTGTAATGTGTTTGTCGTCTTTCTTGCATCCCGAAGCCGTACCCGTTACAAGCGCCTCTTGACCAATATATAAATGACAAAAACCACCAAATTTTTGTTGCAGGTATAAATGACCTACCATTTCTTCAATTTTCCTCATCAACAACATATCTTCATACCATTTAAGATACTGTGCTTTAGAGTATTTGAGTTCTTTTTTAGTTCCCATAATGTGTGCTTAGTTAATTTTAGTGTTACAAATATAATCAAACTAATTTTCATATAGAGAAATATATTAATGTTATTTTACTTTGCTATTTCGAGGGCTTGTCTAAGTGTTTTTATCAGGGTGTTTTAACGGGCTTTCCACTTGTAGTTTTCGGTTTCAAAAAAAGTTAAACTAAGTCAAAAAGGAGCTCATAAAATCGCTCTTTTCAACCAAGTTTAACTAAGTTTTTTAAAACCAAAAAGCTAACGCTACTATCCCTAACACAAAAAGACAACAAGAAAAAAAATAATTGATTAGCTTTTTAGGTTTTACCGAGTTTATCATGGGTTATTATTATTTATTTGGTGTATTTCATGATTTAGTTGGCTTAATCCCCGCACTAGCACCAGGAGTATCGTTTTTAATGGGCTGTGGAGAACTATTTTTATAATTAGGAGAAATCCTCTGCTATAATCGACTACTATATTCTTACGAAAATAGTGGAGTAGATTCCAGAGTCAATTTTAATGAGCGTATAAATCTAAATTAAAAGAGAAATGGTTCATTCAAAAAAAAATAGGGGGTTAAATATTTTTAAGCAAACAAATTTTCTAATCTAAAAAGGAAAGACTTAATAATTTTCAGACCTCTAAACTGATTAAGATTAATTAAAGTATCGGGACATTATTTAAAACAAAAAAAGGATAAACAACTAAGTTTATCCTTTTTTTTGTACCCAAGGTCGGAATCGAACCGACACGCCTTGCGGCACACGAGTTTGAGTCG
Source organism: Flavobacteriales bacterium (assembly GCA_015488785.1). GTDB lineage: Bacteria > Bacteroidota > Bacteroidia > Flavobacteriales_D > Parvicellaceae > S010-51. Next base: position 3,345 of record WFNC01000613.1, read on the forward strand.
TGCGCGTCTACCAGTTCCGCCACTTGGGCTTGTATGCGACTGCAAAGGTATCAATCCTTTTTATATGAGCAAATAATAATCTAAATATTTTTTTTATTCTATAATATAAAGTACTTTTGCACTCACAAAATTTAAACAAAATTTATGACTAACAGAGTTAAGATATTTTCTTGTTCAGCTAGCAAACCGTTAGCAGAAAAGATTGCTGCCTCGTATGGTCAAAAATTAGGAGACGTTGAATTGCAAAAGTTCAGCGATGGAGAATTTACGACTGTATTTAATGAAACCGTAAGAGGATGTGATGTTTTTATCATCCAATCAACAATACCGCCAACAGATAATATCTTTGAGCTATTGTTAATGATTGATGCTGCAAAGCGTTCTTCGGCACATAAAATTATAGCTGTAATTCCTTATTTTGGATGGGCAAGACAAGATCGGAAAGACCAACCTAGAGTTGCGATTGGAGCTAAAATGGTTGCTAATTTATTAGAAGCTGCTGGCGTAGATCGAATTATGACGATGGATTTACATGCCGATCAAATTCAAGGGTTTTTCGAAATTCCAGTAGATCATTTATATGCATCTAGCCTTTTTGCTCCCTATCTTAAAAGTTTAAATTTAGGCGATTTAATTATCGCCGCTCCAGATGCAGGAGGTTCTAAAAGAGCGAGTGCTTATGCGAAATACTTACACACAGATTTAGCTTTATGTTACAAACAACGTAAAAAAGCAAATGAAATCTCAAGTATGACAATTATAGGAGATGTAAAAGGAAAAGATGTTGTCATTATTGATGATATGGTCGATACAGCCGGAACACTTAGTAAGTCTGCTCAATTATTTGTTGATAATGGAGCAAAAAGTGTAAGAGCAATCTGCACACACGGAGTGCTTTCTGGACCAGCTTTTGAAAGAATAGATAATTCTGTTTTGGAGGAGTTAATTATTACAGATACCATTATTCCGACACAAAAGAGTGATAAAATAAAAGTAATAACTGTTGCCGATATGTTTGCCGATGTAATGAAAAAAGCGGTAAACTTTGAATCAATAAGCGAGCATTTTGTGTTTGCAAATCAATAAGTAAATTAATTATAAACAAATAAATAAAAGTAAAGATGAAAAAAGTATCATTGAGCGGTTCTGTTAGAAAGAGCGTAGGAAAAAAAGATGCAAAGTTAATGAGAAGAGAAGGACTAGTTCCTTGTGTTGTTTACGGAAACAAAGAACAAATACATTTCTCAGTAAAAGAAGCTAATGTAAATAAAGTTGTTTTTACTCCAAATACATACATCATTGATTTAGATGTTGAAGGTAAAAAAGCGTTAGCATTTATAAAAGAAATTCAAGTTCACCCAGTTACGGATAAAGTATTACACGTTGATTTTCAAGAAGTAGTTGAAGGAAAAGAAGTTAAAATTAACATTCCTGTAATCTTAACAGGATTGGCAAAAGGAGTTCAAAATGGAGGGAAATTAATCCAAAATTTTAGATCTTTAACTGCTTTAGCTTTAGTAGATAAATTACCCGATACAATTGAAATTGACGTAACGGCGTTAAAAATTGGAGGGAAAATTAGAGTGAACGAAATCGAAATTGATGGAGTATCTTTCTTAAATCCTGAAGGAGCGGTAGTTGCAGCAGTTCAAATGGCTCGTGGTGCATCTGAAGATGATGAAGAAGAAACTGAAGAAGTAGCTGAAGAAGCTGCTGAAGCTTAAGCATAAAAAAATAATTTTATGAAATATTTAATAGTAGGATTAGGTAATCCTGGAATTGAATATCAAAACACTCGACACAATGTCGGATTTAAAACGTTGGATTTCTTTTCGAAGGAATCCAACGTTTCTTTTAATACAGCAAAACTAGCCGAAAGAGCAGTTATAAAATATAAGGGAAGGACTTTGGTTTTAATTAAGCCGTCCACTTTTATGAATCTTAGTGGTAAAGCTGTTAATTATTGGATGCAAAAAGAAAAAATAAGCATCGAAAATACGCTTGTTATTACTGACGATCTTTCTTTGCCATTTGGTAAGTTGAGACTGAAGCCCAAAGGTGGTGCTGGCGGTCATAATGGTCTTAAAGATATTCAGCAAGTTCTAAATACCAATGAATATGCAAGGCTTAGGTTTGGTATTGGTGATGAGTTTTCTAAAGGGAAACAAATTGATTTTGTATTAGGAAAATGGTCAGAAATAGAAGCTGATGAGTTACCAAAACACACCGAAAAAGCAATAAATATAATCAAAGCTTTTTCTACAGTTGGACTTCAAAAAGCAATGAATCTATTTAACTAGAGATTATTTGATTTAAATTTAAACCGAAATTAGAATCTATTTTCTTTTTGGCTGTTGCATCGTTACGCAATGAATCATACCTCCATTCTCATATAAGTTTCTAACATCTATTCCTATTACTTTTCGTAAAGGGTACAATTTCTGAATAATTTTATTGGCTACTTCGTCATTAGGGTCATTGTAATTTGGAACTAACACAACTGTATTTGCAATGTAGTAATTGCAGTATGAACCTTTATATCCTAATGATTTTCCTGATGTGTTTTTGACTTCAAAAGCAGTTAAAGGAATATAGATTTTTTTGTAATCTACTTCATTAACATTACGAACTGAATTAATGATGCTGATATCAGAAGATGATAAACCCCAGTAAATTAAATCCTTAGCACTCATTGTCACAAGTGTAGAATCGTTTGCGAATTTTAAGATTCCATCGATGTGCATATCTGTAATCTCAGTTCCGTATTTACCATCTAACCATATTATATTGGTGACTCCTAGATATTTAGTTAGGTAGCTTTCAATTTTTAATTCTGAATATTTTGGATTTCTGCTTCTGTGAGTAATAGAGCTTCTAGTAGCTATAAGCGTTCCTCTTCCATCTGTTTCAAATGCTCCGCCTTCAAGCGTTACATTGTACAGGTCTATTGAGGGGAGTGATAATTTTGATGCTATTTGTTCAGGTATTAAATCACATTTTTTATATTTAGCATCTTTTCCCCAAGCGTTAAATCCCCAATCTTCAATTAGTAATTGATTGGCTCTGTTTTTAACAAAAATAGGACCGTTATCCCTAATCCAAACATCATCTGTTTTTAGCATAGTAAAGTCGATATTCTGTAACGAGATTTGATTCGTTTTTAAGAGCGTTGTTATTCTTGCTTTTTCTTTTAGATCATAAACGATTAGATGAACATTTTCACTTGTAATAAGGTATTTGGTCATGGACAACCATGTTGGTTCTAATGCTTTTCTATACTTAAGTCCGTACTGATAATGGTGAGGCCATTGCAACCATGTACCTTCATGAGCCAGTGATTCAGCAGGCATTGTGTATAATGTTTTGTCTTTAGTAGTTGAGTCACAAAACTGTTTTTTTTGACCTAACAAGTTGAGCGAACAGAAAATGAAATAGACTAGAATTAGAATTTTCATATTGAATTAAGCTAGATTAATTTTGGAGTTTATGGACAATGTTTTTGTTCGTTTTTTCGGTTATATCAATGTTTCGGCTAACGACTATTCAACGGCACTAAAGTTCTTAGTAATGAAGAAAACTTTGTATTTTAAAGTCTAAAAAGCTACTAAAACAGCAGTACTCCTGATTTCGAGTGTTTTTCAGTGAACCCTATTTAATTGATGTCACTAGAACAACGAAGTATCTGTAAGTTTGTTGTCTCTTATTTTTAATTGTTTATTAGTGTTGCGCATGCTAAAGGCATTAAAAAAAACAAAATTTGAGTATTACTCAAAAAAAAGCCTCTTTTCAATTAAGAAAAGAGGCTTTTAAATTTATGTTATAACTTAAGCTTTAACTTTTAAAAGTTCAGCCATTGCAATTCCAATTTCAGCAGGAGAGTCAACAACGTGAACACCGCAATCTCTCAATATCGCTTTTTTAGCAGCTGCAGTATCAGATTCTCCTCCAACTATTGCACCTGCATGTCCCATTGTTCTTCCAGTAGGAGCAGTTTCTCCAGCAATAAAAGCAACGACAGGCTTAGTTCCGTATTCTTTTATCCATTCACCAGCTTCAGCCTCTAAATTACCACCGATTTCACCAATCATAATAATTCCGTGAGTTTCAGGATCATTCATCAATAATTCAACAGCATCTCTAGTGGTAGTTCCTATAATTGGATCTCCTCCAATACCAATAGCAGTAGTTTGTCCTAATCCTGCTTTTGTAATTTGATCAACAGCTTCATAAGTTAATGTACCTGATTTACTTACAATCCCTACATTTCCTTTATTAAAGATAAATCCTGGCATTATACCAACTTTAGCTTCTCCAGCAGTCATTACTCCTGGACAGTTAGGCCCAATAAGAGTACAGTCTTTATCCGATAAATAAGCTTTAACTTTTATCATGTCAGCAACAGGAATACCTTCAGTGATAC
>WFNC01000614.1 GCA_015488785.1 Flavobacteriales bacterium
AACCTATAGCTCCAATTATGAATGCTAATAAAAGGTAATTATTAATGGCGATTGAATTTCTATTTTGATTGACATTGTTAAACTCGATTAACTGCAAATCTTTGTTCTCCATATCCAAAAGAAAAACACCATCGTTTGGAATAGCGATAGAATATTCTAGTAGTTGCCTTCTAGTACTTTTGTTGGCAATAGAAATAGCTGAATTTCCAGATTTCACTTCTACGATGTAAGTCTTATTGTTTTTAGAAACTAAATAATCAATGTTTAGTTTAGAAGCCTTATAAGAATGTCCAACTTTATATTTGTGTTCAAATTCGACTTGTTCTCCCAATATTTTAAACCCTTTTTTGACCAAAAATCGAGCAGCTTGTTTTTCTAATTTGGCTCCTCGCTTAAAACGTTTTTTTTGTAACCTCCTTTTACGAAAAGAACTATACCACATTTTAAGTACTAAGAGACTTAGGATGAAAATTAATACAATGAGAATGATTTTGTCCATTAGAAAAGTTTTTTTTTGTTTTATCTAAATTACTTTGATTTCAAAAGCTGACTTGCATTTTTTTAAATTTCCATACGCCATTCTCTTTTGTCTTATGGTTTAAACCGAGCCATATTCTTCAATCTTGTTTGCTAGAAGGACAGTACTCTTCAACGTTTTTCATGCTTCAATTTATTGTTGTTTTACCATCTTGAATCTCATCGTCTTGTATCTTAAAGTCTAATCTAATCATTAATACTAGGCGAAAGCCATCTTTCCATTCTTTTATAAGGAATACCTTTTCTTTTAGACAAACTCTCTACTTGATCTAATAATATTTTTCCAACACCAAAATATTTACTTTTAGGATGTCCAAAATACCAACCACTAACCGACGAGGCAGGAAACATCGCTAAGCCTTCTGTTAATTCTACGCCAGTATTTTCGGTAGCATTTAGTAAATCAAATATTCCATTTTTCTCCGTATGATCTGGGCAAGCTGGATAACCTGGAGCAGGTCTTATTCCCTGATATTTCTCTTTTATTAATTCGTCATTTCCTAAATCCTCTTTTATCGAATATCCCCAATCTTGCGTTCTTATTCTATGGTGCAAATATTCAGCAAAAGCTTCCGCCAGACGATCAGCGAGCGCTTTTAAAAGAATAGAATTATAATCGTCATGATCATCCTCAAATCTTTTTATGTGCTCTTCTATATTTAGTCCAGTAGTCACTACAAATGCTCCGATATAATCTTTTATACCAGTCTCTTTTGGAGCTATAAAATCAGTTAAGCAATTGTTGGAAGCTTTCTTCGATTTTTTTAATTGTTGACGCATTTGACAAGACAAAAGAGCAATATTATCTCTTTTCTCGTTGGTGTAAATTTCGATATCGTCATCGTTAACCGAGTTGGCAGGAAACAGCCCAAAAACAGCATTGGCAGTCAGCCATTTTTCTTCAACAATTTGATTGAGTAATTCTTGTGCATCAGCAAACAATTTAGTCGCCTCTTCACCGACTATTTTATCGGTTAATATTCGAGGATATTTCCCAAACAATTCCCAAGTCTGAAAGAAAGGAGTCCAATCGATAAAATCAATCAATTTACTCAAGTCAAAATCTTTAATGACTTGAACACCTAGTTTTTTTGGCGTCGTAATATCTTCTTGTTTCCAATCTATTTCTATTTTATTCTTACGAGCTTCCTCTAAAGTCAAATAAGCTTTTAAGCCTATTTTTTTCTTATGATTTACTCTCACTTTTTCATACTCTTCTTTTAAATCAGAAATGTACTGGTCTTTGTTTCTTCCCAAAAGGTTTTCCACTACGCCAACGGAACGAGAAGCGTCAAGTACATAAACAGCTTGAGCATTTTTCAAATGAGGTTCTATTTTTACAGCCGTATGTACCCTAGAAGTAGTTGCTCCGCCAATCATAAGCGGAATGTTCAATCCTGCTTGTTCTAGCTCTTTTGCCACGTCAACCATTTCGTCCAACGAAGGAGTAATCAGTCCGCTCAATCCTATAATGTCGGCACCTTCTTCCTTGGCTCTCTTTATAATCTCGTTTCCAGGAACCATTACTCCTATGTCTATAATTTCATAATTATTACACCCCAAAACAACACCTACTATATTCTTACCAATATCGTGAACATCGCCTTTTACAGTAGCCATTAGTATTTTTCCATTACTGGTATTTCCAGCTCCTTTTTCTTTTTCTATGTATGGAAGTAAATAAGCTACGGCTTTTTTCATTACACGAGCTGATTTTACAACCTGCGGTAAAAACATTTTTCCTTGCCCAAACAAATCCCCAACCGTGTTCATACCACTCATCAAAGGTCCTTCGATCACTTCGATTGGTCTAGCGAATTGTTGACGACATTCTTCAACGTCAGCGTCTATAAATTCAGTAATTCCTTTTACCAAAGAATAAGATAATCGCTCTTGAATTGATTTAGATCTCCATTCTAACGTTTTTACTTCTTTTTTACCCGAACTAACGACTGATTCAGCAAATTCTAGTAAACGTTCGGTAGAATCATCTCTTCGATTCAGCAAAACATCTTCTACATGGTCCAATAAATCTTTAGGAATATCAGAATAAATTTCAAGCATTGCGGGGTTTACAATACCCATATCCATCCCTTCTTTTATAGCGTGGTACAAAAACGCAGAATGCATTGCTTCTCTCACAGTATTATTCCCTCGAAACGAAAAAGAAACATTACTAACTCCTCCACTTACGTGAGCACCTGGTAGGTTTTCCCTAATCCAACGCGTTGCTCTAAAAAAGTCTAGCGCATTGTTATTGTGTTCTTCTATTCCTGTAGCAACAGGGAAAATATTTGGATCAAAAATTATATCTTGTGGTGGAAATCCAACTTTATCGACTAAGATTCGATAAGAACGTTCACACATTTGAATTCTTTTTTCGTAAGAATCCGCTTGTCCGTCTTCATCAAAAGCCATTACAATTGTAGCTGCTCCGTACTTTTTAATCAACTTTGCTTGACGTACAAATTCTGCTTCACCCGATTTTAAACTAATCGAATTTACAATACATTTTCCTTGTACACATTTTAATCCCTCTTCTATAATTTCCCATTTCGAAGAATCAATCATTATCGGAACCTTAGAAATATCTGGTTCCGAAGCAACAAGGTTAAGAAAATTGGTCATCGCTTCTACGCCATCCAACATTCCTTCATCCATATTTATATCGATAATTTGAGCCCCACCTTCTACTTGATCTCTAGCAACTTGAAGCGCCTCTTCAAATTCCCCCGTCTTTATTAATCGCAAAAACTTTCGAGATCCAGTTACATTTGTTCGCTCGCCAATATTTATAAAATTTAATTCCGGTGTAATAATCAATGGCTCCAATCCACTCAATTGTAAGTACGGAAGATTGCTCCATTTATAGTTATAGTTGCCTGTGTAATCTGGATGTAAACTCATGAAATGTATATTAAATATGCGAAATATAAAGTAGCAAATATACTCAATGCAAATCGCTTTTATTCATTTTTTATAATTATTTTTAGTTGAACTTTTGTTCCTTTCAGTCGGTAAAAAAAAAGAAATCTTCATAAATTGTAATGCCTTTTGGTGAACTAAAATTTTAAAATTAATCACTTTTATTCTCTTAATAACGCCTATATTCTTTTGGGCGTTCCCCTTCCGATAACCATCGGAAGGGGCGGGCTATCACTACTCACTTTTTTTATTAAAAAAAAATAAAAAAGAGTTCAAACAAGCCGTTCTATCCCTAACGC
>WFNC01000615.1 GCA_015488785.1 Flavobacteriales bacterium
CCTCTATACATTTTAAAAATAAGAACAATGGATATTTATTATCATTTCTTTCTCATAATCAATCAATATGTAAATCTAATTTTTTATTACTGTAATAAATATTTCTATCATTAGCTAACTTACTATTAAAATATATATTTTGTGTCTTTACAATATTCCTTAATCAAGTGAAATAATAAATTAAATTATAATTATTTATTAATCCACTATTAAATACCAATAAACCTTTTTCTTTTAAAGTTTTAATCATCTATCCAAACCCGACAGAATCTTACCACACCAAAACTTAACATATATTAACGAGTAGAAAGAGTGTTAAGAATACTTTTAATCTACATTTGCTGAAAACTTATAAAAAACAATATGAAAAAAATTATAATTACAGGATTGGCTTTTACAGCAATTTTAGCTTCTTGTGGAGGTGGAGAAAACAAAGTAGAAGCAGAAACTGCAAAAACAGTACACGTTGAAGCGGTAAAGTCAACAACAGAAACTTTTAAAACAATAAAAGAAGGTAGTGTAGTAAAATGGATGGGATCTCACCTTGCAGGTGTTGGTGCACACAATGGATCTGTTAATGTAAAAGAGGGGGAAGTTGTCATCAACGATGGAAAAATAGACAATGCAACCTTTACGCTAGACATGAATTCTATTCATACTTTTGACTACGATAAAGGAACAGAAGATTATGGAAAATTAGTAGGACACTTAGGTAGTGATGACTTTTTTGATGTCGCTAAATTTGCAACAGCTTCTTTTGCTTTAACTAATGTAGATCCAATTGAAGGAGAATACAACGCTAAAGTAACTGGAAACTTAACAATACTAGGACAAGAAAGAAGCATTACTTTCGAGGCTAATATTACAATTTCTGACAATGAGGTAACTATTAAATCTCAACCTTTTACAATAGATAGAACACAATGGGGAGTTGAATACAATAAAGAAGGAACTGTTGATTTGAATCCTGATTTTATTATTAGCAATGAGATTACTTTTACAATTGAAACTACAGTTGAGAAGTAAAAAAAATTAGTTTGGTTAAGTTCTTGACTTCATAAATCAAGAACAAAAAAAAGAGGAAAGCTAAAGCTTCCCTCTTTTTTTATGATTTTTTTAAAAACAAATTATGCTTATCCGCTTGTTTCCCTAAAAGGATAAATCCCTATTCTTTTTTCTCTACTTGCTCTATGTCCTAAAGCCGGACAGGCTCTTCATTTTTTTCTTAGTCAAAAAAACGAAGCAAAAAAGACAAGGCTGAAAATGAATATAAACATAGACCGGCATAAAAGTTAAGTTCGGTTGGCGGATCTCCTAGCGGAGCTAGCCAATCTCTCTAAACTTTCATTTTGTTCTATATTCATATCCATTTAAAGGCCATTTAAATTTCATACAAATTCCCAATTTATCTTTCTTTGGGGAAAGAGGCGGATAAGCATATTTATTTATCAAGTCCTGATATTGTTTTTATTTTAGACGCAACACCATTAAACGAAGAACCAAAACTTAAGGTTAACGAAACTCCTGTCGTTGTGTATTTACTTGCTAAAATATAAAAGTTTAGTGATGTAGCAAATTTAGAGCCACCAAACATTAATCTTAGATTCATAGGCACGCCTAATTGCTTGTCTGTAAAAATGTTATATAACTTTGTTTCAGTTATACCAGTTACGCCTATAGTTTCATACATTGTTCCTGTAACTGCATATGTAGAATAAGCTAAACCGACCGAAGGAATTATAGTTACTTTTTTACTAATTTTACTGATTGGACCTACAGAAACCACATAATGAGATGCGTTTACAACTCTATTTCCAAAGCGAAGATTACCAGGATTTAAATCCAATTTATAATGAACTCCAAAATATGTTTTTTCTTTAAGAAAAAAACTAACCCCTGGTTTTACAGAATACAACTTATAACTTCTATCTGATTTATTAAATCCCAATTCCCCATCTATCATTACAGATAACTGTTTTTCTTTTGTTTCAGAACTGTTTTTAATACTGTCTTGTGAATAGCTCAATAGACTAATTATTCCTCCTACTACTAATAATACTATATTTTTCATAATTATTTTTATTTGTAAACTTCGGTAAAGGTATGTTTTTTTTCGTTTAACGAAAGTCTTATGTGAGTTTATTAAACAACTTGAAAAGTATATAATTATTCTTTTATAAATTAATACTGAAGCAGTGCAACTTAAAAGATGTTTGTAAATATGATTTGAACAAAGATGTAGGTCTTTTGGTTAATTCATCGAGAGGAATTATTTATTCCGACAATTCTAGTGATTTTGCTAAAGTAGCTGGGATTAAGGCTAAAGAATTGCAAAAGGAAATGGCTGAGGTTTTGATGGGGCGATAACATTATATC
>WFNC01000616.1 GCA_015488785.1 Flavobacteriales bacterium
AGTCATATCTAATTGATTCAGGGTTCTCTCAACTTTAGTTTCGCTATTTCTTGAGAGATAAGCTGATATATTTCAACAGCATCCTCTTGATTAGCATGCCCTCCAGACTTTTGAAAAATCACCTTTCCTGTTTTATCTAAAATAATGGTGGTAGGATATCCGATTGTCAAAAAGTTTTCGTTAATCTGCTGTTGCTGAAAATAAAATTGTTTGAGTTTAAAATTGTGCTCCACTAAAAAACTACTCATACTTTCTTTACTTTCAAAAGAAACAGCTAAAAACTCAAACTCAGAATGCTGATATTCCCCTTTCAATTTGTTCAACCATTTTATTTCTGCAATACAAGGAGGGCAACTCGTAAACCAAAAATTAATAATGTAGTATTTTTTACCCTCACTTAAAATAAGCGTATCAGAATCATACGAAACCAAAGTATCTATTGGAAACTTTTTATTCATCCATTTATAATCGAATGGACTTGAACTATTTTCAGCTTCGGATTGAGAAAAACCAAATTGAAAAAAGGATAAGAAAATAAGAAAAAATACTATTCTAGTCATAATTTGTTTGAATACTTAATTTCTACGTTTTTAACTCTTCTTTTATTGAAAGGCAAAGGGGACAATAAACGTTCAATTCATTACCAAGAACTCAGTTTTATATTTTTAACTCCCTTTTTAAATGGAATTAATAAACTATCTGAAGCTTCAATTCTATATTTTGTTGTAAAAACATTATCTGTCACTTCTTCCTAATCATTTCTTTCTAGTCGCAAGATATTATCATGAATGGAATATTTCCCTAAATAAGTACAGCTCCATTCAATATATGAAGTATTCACTCTAAATGTATCATCTGAATAAAGCACTAGTTGAGCAGATATTAAATCTCCATTTTCTACAAATCCAACCAGTTCTTTATCAGCCCAGAAGTTACCTTCCTTGTATTTTACTAAAATCCGCTAAGAAGAACAAAAGAAAGAATTTCAATTATTCCTTAGCAATAATCTCCTATTGGAAAGTTTTGAAAAAAAGTCAGAATAGTAGCCCCAATCAAAAGTCCGTATTTGGATACGCTGTATCTCATTTTAATTTGAAAGTAAATTCTAAAAGGATTTAAAATACTAAATTCTAATTCATCCCCATAGACTTTTTCTTAAAGTCATATTTTTGGCGAAGTTTTACGATAATTCTAGCTTGATTTATTTTTGAAGCTTTAATAAAATCGTTTGCATGCTCACTTTCTAAAATAGTAATTATTTCTTCTTGAACGGCGGTAGGTAATGTTTTCATTGGGTAAGTCTTGTGTTTTGTATGTCTGTATTTTAGTATTCTAACGTAAATGTAGTTTGTTTTATGTAAACTTCCAACAATTCAATGTTAAAAAATCTTTAATAACGATTAATAAAATGTTAACTACTAACCTAACATACCGTTTCGATCCAAACTTCTATACTGAATAGCCTCTGCAATATGTCCTGCTTCTATGTTTTCCTTAAAATCTAAATCAGCTATTGTTCTTGCCACTTTAAAAATTCGACCATAAGAACGTGCAGAAAGCCCAAGTTTTTCCATTGCATTTTTCATTAACATTTCTCCTGCCTCATCTATTTGACAATGAATTTTAGTTAGTTTTGGAGTTAATTGAGAATTACTATGTATTCCTTTATAGTTCTTATACCTTTCTTCTTGTATTTTTCTAGCTTTGATTACACGGTTTCTAATTTCCTTGCTCGATTCTCCATCTCGTTTGTCGGAAAGTTTTTCGTAAGGAACTGGTTGAACTTCAATGTGTAAATCGATTCGATCCATCAAAGGTCCCGAAATTTTAGACAAATATCTTTTTACAACATGTTCGGCATCTCCTGTTGCGCCGCTCGGATCATAAAAATCACCGCTCGGAGATGGATTCATAGCTGCAACAAGCATAAAATTAGCAGGATAATCGACAGTCATTCTTGCTCTAGAAATTGTAACGACCCTATCTTCTAAAGGTTGTCGCAAAACTTCCAGAACCGCTCTTTTAAACTCTGGCAATTCATCTAAAAATAAAATTCCGTTGTGTGCTAATGAAATTTCTCCTGGTTTTGGATTGGAACCTCCTCCAACCAAAGCGACATCAGAAACAGTATGATGAGGCGATCTAAATGGGCGATTGTTAACCAATCCAATATCTGAATTTAAGATTCCAGAAACAGAATGTATTTTTGTCGTTTCTAATGCTTCATCAAGCGAAAGAGGAGGTAAAATAGTTGGAATCCGTTTTGCCAACATAGACTTACCAGAACCTGGAGGACCTACCATTATAACATTATGACCACCAGAAGCTGCAATTTCTAAAGCTCTTTTTACATTTTCTTGCCCTTTTACATCTAAAAAGTCAATCCCAAAATTAAATTCTGACTGGTTTAATATTTCCTCGGTAGAACTAGCTTCTCTTTTTAATGTTTCTTCTCCATCAAAAAAGCCAATCACATCTTTTATATTCTCAGCACCATAAACTTCTAACCCTTTGACAATAGCAGCCTCTTTTGCATTTTTCTTTGGTAATATTATTCCTTTAAATCCTTCTTTCATTGCTTTTAGCGCAATGGGTAAAGCGCCCTTGATTGGTCTTAAAAAACCATCTAAAGCTAATTCTCCCATTATTATATAATCACTAACAGCTTCCGTGTTTTTTACTTGATTAGAAGCGGCTAATATTCCTATAGCAATAGTTAAATCATAAGAAGACCCCTCTTTTTTGATATCAGCAGGAGCCATATTTATTGTAATTTCTTTTCCTGGTATTCGGTAACCATTATTTTTTAAAGCCGCCGAAATTCGTTGGTGACTTTCCTTTACAGCGTTGTCTGGAAGCCCTACGAGGTAAAAGCGAATGCCTTTTCCTATATTTACTTCTATTGTTATGGTTAGGGCATCTACACCATATACAGC
>WFNC01000617.1 GCA_015488785.1 Flavobacteriales bacterium
AATAAAATTTGTACTAAAATTGTAAATATCACCAGGCCATCTTGCTGTTATTAAATTAGAATCTACAACTGAAAATCCTCTTTTTGTTTTCTGTTCGGAATCTCTAAAAACTGGTTTTGAACCTAAAAGGAAATTTTCTCTTGAGCTTAAAACTGATTTTACTTCTTCTTCTACTGTTAGTGTTGGATAAGTAAGATAGTAATCGCCTAATTTATATTTCGTCATGTTATATGCTAACATTTCTTGTTGCTTTAGTAAGGCAGTTACTTTATATGAATGTAATACCGATTTTTTAGTTTCTTTATTTATACTTCTAGCAGCCAATACAACTCCATGACAGATAGCTCCTACGGTTTTGTTTAGCTCAAAAAAATTAGCTACAACTGTTTGCAATATTTCCGATTCCAAATACTCTTTTATACCTTTATCGTGTCCACCAGGCAAATACAAAACGTCGTAATCATCGACATTTATATTCTTATAACGAATTGGATTTTTAAAACAGTCATATTCAACCATTCTAGAATAAGCTTCAACAGCATCTTTTCGTGCCTTCAGTATTTTTTTAAATATCCCTAAATCTGTCCCGAGTAACATTCGCTGATCTGTTACAGCTTCTTTTCCTCCTGGTGTAGCAAAAGTAACTTCAAACTTATTTTTTATGAAAAACAAAAAAGCTATAGCCACTTCCGTTGTATCAAAGCCATAAGAAGGAAGAGGCACTAAAATTTTAATCTTCATTATTTTTTACCCTCTAAAAATTGTTCTAATCTTATTCCTCTTGAAGCTTTTAGCAAAATTAAAGTTTCTTCTAGTTGATTCTTATTCTTAAAGTTTACTAATTCTTCTACATTCTTGAATGTCTTAAATGTTGTTTCCGTTTTTTGAAACTCCGCTCCTACTAGCAATGCATTAATTTTATTTTCAACCAAATAATCTATTATTTTTTGATGTTCTGATTTTGAGAATGCTCCAAGTTCTAGCATATCGCCCAATATTGCTATTTTATTGGGGTGAGAAATTTCTGCGAAACTTTCTAATGCCGACAACATACTTGTTGGGTTAGCATTATAACAATCAACAATATAGGTGTTCGTTCCAATTTTAGTTACTTGAGAACGGTTATTTGTTGGGGTATAATTTTCTAATGCTTTACTAATTTTATCGTTATCGACCTTAAAATATTTGCCGATACAGGCTGCTGCCAAAAAATTGGTGAAATTATATTTACCGACCAATTTTGTTGTCAGAATGGGAGACGAATAGGAAGATTTAAAATTCCATCTAAACCGTACGAAAGGAGTTAGTTCTTTCAACTCTCCTTTTATTACGCCTTCTTTAGTTCCATATTCATTGTTCTCGGTATTGGCTGGTAAAATATTATTTAGAATTTCATCTTCATTATTATAAAACACAACTCCATTGTTTTCAGCCAAATAATCGTACAATTCTTTTTTTGTTTTAATTACTCCCATCAACGAGCCAAAGCCCTCTAGGTGAGCGGCTCCTATATTGGTTATTATTCCATGAGTTGGGGCTGCAATTTCAACTAATTCGGTTATATCTTTGGGGTTGCTTGCTCCCATTTCGATTACTGCAAAACGATGCTTTTCGTTCATTTTGAGTAACGTAAGAGGAACTCCGATATGGTTATTGAAATTTCCCGAGGTAATTAATAGGTTAAACTTTTTTGACAACACTGCTCCAACCAATTCTTTGGTGGTCGTTTTTCCGTTACTTCCCGTTATTCCCAATACTGGGATATCAAAAGTCATTCGATGAAAATGTGCTAAATCTTGCAATGTTTTTAAGACGTCATCAACCAAAATACAATTAGGATGATTGTTGAATTCTTCTTCGTCTATAATTGCGTAAGAACAGCCTTCGTTTATCGCTTTTACAGCAAATTTATTTCCATTAAAATTATCGCCTTTTAGCGCAAAAAACAAACTATTTTCTTCAATATTTCGTGTATCTGTACAAACTCCTTTAGCATTTACAAATAATTGATGTATTTCTTTTATTGTCATTTTTACTTTTTCTTAAATGCATTTATCGCATTCTTTGTAAAATCTGATAAAACCAATTGACCACTCAATTCAGCTCTTTCACTCAATAAGGTATCCCAATGTTCTGTTCCCTCCCAAAAAACTTGTTTCAACAAACGCATTGCTTCAGGATTGGAATTAGCTAATTTGGTTGTTAGCAAATCAATTGCTTGATCCATTTCAGCTACACTTTCAAAAACTTCTGTATAAAGCCCTTTTTCTCTAGCCCAATCTGCCGAATACCATTCTGTTGCATTGATTGCTAATTGGCTCATTGCCGAAGTTCCCATTTTCCTTTCTACCGCAGGACCTACTACAAAAGGACCTATTCCAACAGCTAACTCGCTTAGTTTTACAGCTGCAAATTTTGTTGCAAGACAGTAATCTACAGCACTCGCCATTCCAACTCCACCTCCAACAGCTTTTCCTTGTACTCTTCCAATAATCAATTTTGGACATTTACGCGCTGCATTAATCACATTGGCAAAACCTGAGAAAAACACTTTTCCTACTTCTAAATTTTCTATTGCAATTAACTCATCGAAACTTGCTCCTGCACAAAATGCTCTTTCTCCTGCCGATTTTAAAACAATGACTTGAATTGCTTCATTTTTTCCAGCTTCGGTAATTGTGTCTGCTAGTTTTTTTAGAATTTTTCCTGGTAAAGAATTACTCAATGGGTGAAAAAATTCGATTGTTGCTACGCCTTGTTCTGTAATTTCAATTGTAACATTACCTTGTTCTGTTGCTTTTTGTGTGCTCATAATTTGTTCTTTCAATAAAAGTTGCATTAAAGTGTAAAGATAAAAAAGTTTTGGAAACGATAGGATAAAATAAGATAGCTGATTGATTCATTTTACTACAATTTCGATTTATACCAACTAAGGTAGGGGGAGGGAATTTATAAAATAGGCATAAAAAAAGCCCGAAGGAAAAATCCTTCGGGCTTTAATTAATTTAAAACGTTACTCTTATTTTACAATAACAGTGTTGTTTATTACTTTATTGTTTGTAACAACTCTTACTAAGTAAACACCTGTTTCAACATTTCCTAAAGAAATTTCTTGTTGAGCACCAGCTGTTAAATTGAAAGAATTAGTATAAACAACTTTTCCTTGAACATCTACTACTTGCATCGCAACAGTACTAGCGTTACCTCCATTAGAGATAAAGAATGTTCCGTTGTTAGGGTTTGGATAGATTGTAAACTTAGCTTCTCCTTCTTCTGTAATATTAGTACAATCAACTAAGTTAACTGTAACTTGTGTAGAAGCTGGAGGACAAACACCACCACTTATTGTATAAGTAAATTGGTAAGCTCCTGGATTTACTCCACTTGCAACAAATTTATTGTTAACCAATAAGCTTGTTTGCGTATCATCACTCCAAGTTCCTCCTGCATCAACAGTACCTGTTAATCCATTGAATAAGAATACATCTCCTGCATTACATTCGGTATAGTTAGCAACTGCCGTTCCTGTATTAGTAACAGTTTGAGCATTGATAACAACTGTTGC
Source organism: Flavobacteriales bacterium (assembly GCA_015488785.1). Classification (GTDB taxonomy): domain Bacteria; phylum Bacteroidota; class Bacteroidia; order Flavobacteriales_D; family Parvicellaceae; genus S010-51. Next base: position 3,566 of record WFNC01000617.1, read on the forward strand.
TGTATCAGCATCACAATTATTAGCTACGATATAGTAAACTTCGTTACCTACTAAACTAAATGCACCTGTATTAACAGTTGTATCATCTACAATTGCAGATGTGTTAGATGGGTAAGTCCAAGTTCCATTATTCGTTAATTGACCTGTTAAGTTACTCCATAAATCAACTGTATCTCCTGCACAAGCAGAAACTGGCATTGCAGCTCCTTGCCCAGCGTAACCACTTAATCCTAAATCTCCAGCAGAAACAGTAATTAAACCTGTAGAAGTAGAGCTTGAAAATGTAGAGACAGAAAACCATAACGTAGCTCCTGGTGTTTGACCGCAAATTTGAACAATAGATTGAGCTCCGCAAGCATCATCATTACTGGCTATTTGGGCAAATGTTGAAAAGTCTGAACAGTCAGTTGTGTCAGAATACGCATATAATCTAGTATCCATAGTAGATCCGCAAGTAGCGAAATAAATATGACCTGATGCAGGAACTACAGCTGTAAACCAAACTGTATTATATCCATCTAACTCTCCCGTTTGTGTAGTCGCTCCAACGTTAGAAAAAACATTGTTTACCCCATCAACATTGATTGCAATTGCATCACAAGTAGAATCATTCGTAATTGGAGTTATTACTGTAATTGGACCAACCCAATCACTAGCGTCACCTCCTCCACAATCTGCTTGTACATAAAACTCATAAACACTACCTAAAGCTAATCCATCAATAGTATCAGTAGTTGAAGTTAATCCAGACTGCATTGTACCAGAACCTTGAGCAAATCCAACTGTTCCGTATTCTACGTTCCACATAGTTTCATTTAAACCTGCTGTCCAAGATAAAACAACACTATCTTCGTTTTGATAAAGCTCTGAAAATCCGTAAGGAGCGGGACAAGTTGGAGCTTCTAAAATAGAAACATCATCAATAAATTGATCATTATGATAAGTTATTGTTGCGGTCTGATTTACAACGAATTGAACCTGTATAGGACCAGTTATCGTCAAATTTGATAGAACTACAGTATGTTTAACCCAATCAGCATTATCCTCAGCGATTGTTCTCATTAAATTCCAAGAAGCTCCATCCCAAACATTAACTTCAAGTTCATTATTATCTCCCATTTCATTCGTATTATTTGAAAAATAATAAAATTCAATAGCAGGATCCGTTAAAGCTGAAACATCAATACTAGGTGTTTCTAAAGTTACCCCAGAATTAGATCCTGAAGAACCATCAACACCTGCCCAGTTACCTGAATTCCCTGTATGATCTAAAATATTAGAAGCACCATAATCTGGCCAAATTCCTCCAAACAACCAATCTTCTGCTCCAAACATAGACCAACATTGAGGAATAGAAGTTCCATCAAAAGATTCGGTATAAGGTGCTGTTAAAATTGCACAATCTGTATGAAAAGACGCTGTTCCAACCCAAGTACTAACATCTCCTTGTCCACATGAATCTTGTACATATACATCATAATCAGTGTTTTGCGTTAATGAAGAAATAGTAAAAGGGTTACCTGCGTTAGGAACAAAAGTTCCCGTTCCTTGCGTAAATCCAGCTGGTCCATATTCTATATTCCAATTAGCTGCTCCTCCTGTTGTCCAAGTCAAATCTACAGAAGAAGAAGTAACATTAGATGTAGTTAAAGCTGTTGGAGCGGGGCATGTAGGTACCGCATCTAAAGAAAAGTCATCTACATAAAATTCAAAATCCCAATCTCCAGAATATTTAAACGCTATATAAATTGTTTGCCCACTATAAGAAGCCATATTTAAGACATATTCAGTCCAAGTACTTTCAGAAAAACCTCCTGGCGCAGAGGCATTAAATTCTTGAAGTTCTGTAAAATCATTAGGATTAGCTATTGGATCATCAGACGAAGTTGAAATCCAAACGCCACTATAGTTATAATAAGTAGTTGTATAAACTTGATTATACCAAACTTTCATTTCATCATTTGCTCCACACGTATAAACCGGCATCACCATCCAAGAATCAGATGTTGTTGATAAATTATCATCATTATGGTAATAAGAAGAACTCCCTGAATGAGACTTACTTGTTGTTTGAATAAATCCTGGATCATCATTTTCCGACTGATAAAAGGTTACTCCTGTCGGAGGGGCTGTTTCAAAATCTACAATTACTTGCGCTGATGCTCCCAAAAGAAACAAAAACGAAAAAGCAGTAGAAAATAATTTTTTGTAATTTTTTTTCATGTTTTTTGTTTTTAATTAATAATTAATTATCAAATATAGATTAAATGAGGGGGTTTTCATAATTTTTATAGCTAAACAAATTTTATACTTATTAACATAATCTTCTTAATCTATTTTTCAGTAGCCTTAATATTAACAAAAATGAAATTAAGACACGACTAAATTTACTAAGCCTACTTGACTTCTCTAAAAATTTAAACTTTAACTATTTTTATGTTAATATCTAATTTAACAATCACTAAATTCAGGATTAAAAATTAAATAGTTTTTCTGTTTTACGCTGTATTTACGACTTGTAGAACGAGTCATTTGATTCTTTTTATATCTAAAAAATGATAAATAAAGCCTATTTACTGGCTTATTTAAAATCTCATCCGTGAATTGTAGCGTTAGGAACTCTCCATTCTTTTATATTTTAATTGTATTCGTGAATAGTTGCGTTAGGGATTACTAATTCGCTTATATTTTAATTTTATCAGCAGAGTTGCGTTAGGGATAGGAGCTTTGTTTGAGCTCTTTTTTGTTTTCTATAATGATTCTCTTCTTCTATTGTTTTGAATGATGATTAGTTTCTGTACATTTGATTTTGATTTGCAATAAAACAAAAAAAGCGAGTGCGGATAGCCCGCTCGAACGCCCAAAGTTTTATAAAAATAAAGACCTATTTAAAATGGCTATTTCTAAAAGTGCTTTTCAACGTTATCGAATTATTGATGAATGTATAAGGAGTACGATGAAACCTTTTCCTAGTAAGCAAGATTTGAGGGCGATGTGTGAGGACAAATTATTTGGTACGGATAGAGCGTCGATATGTGATTCTACGATTGAGAAAGACATCCGATTTATGAGAAATGAGCATGATGCTCCGATTTGTTACAGTAGGTTGGAGAATGGCTATTTTTACTCGGATGATGAATATGCGTTGGACAGTATGCCTTTGACGGAAAGCGACATGGAGGCTATAAAAGCGGCGGCAAATATACTGAGTCAATTTAAGAATAACCCTTTGTTTAGTCAGTTTGAGACGGCGATTGATAAAATTACGAACCGTGTTACGA
>WFNC01000618.1 GCA_015488785.1 Flavobacteriales bacterium
ATTTTCCCTTTCGTCTTAAGCATTGTTTTCCAATAACTCCAACTAAACAAAGCTGATAAAGGAAGTGAAAGTGCATATAAAATCCAAATGTAATCATCGGTTAATAGTGACACAATCATAATTTGAATAAACCAAAATAAGCCAAAAAATACAACCCCCAATGCCATTTTAAACGAACCGTGAAATGTTACGTCTTTTATCTTACTATTAACAAACCAAACAGGTAATTTATAGGGGATGTAATTGTTTATTAATCCATAGATGTGAATAGGAAGCCCAATTATTAAACCTAAAATAGTTAACAAAATAGTTCCAAAACTATAGTTATTCTTCTCAAATAACCAATATTTTAGTTTGTTCTCTTTTGTAAAATCAATTATACTTTTTACTTTATCATCTATCGATTGACCTAATTCTGGTTTACTTTCTATGGCTGTTTCTATTTTGTCAATAAAAACTTTTTGAGCTTTAAATTTATCCGAAAGCGTTTCAGATTTTTGATTTGATAGCTGATCAATTTCTTTTGGGAAAATGTAAAGCATTTCATTTACCGCTTCATAATGATCCAACTTTATGTCAATCATTACTTCTTTCATCCCCTCTTTTATTTTAGAAGTGATGGTTGTAATCGCTCTGTTCTCGTGTTCTTCTCTTTGTTTTTTGTAATCATTAAGGGATATCGGTTTTCCAAAGTTTACCAAAAATTCGGATTGAAAACCTGCGTAGCTACTGTAGTTTAACCCAACTGGGATAATTTGAACATCTAAATCTCCATTGTATTTATCGTCTGCTCCATATCCAATTCGAACTAAACCTTTTTTTATGGGTCTAAGATTCTTCTTGCCTGTGTGATTTCCTTCTGGGAAAATTATAATAGCCTTATTGTCATTTAATAAATCATAGCATTCATTGAATGTTACTTCATTTCGTTCTCTAGGATCTCCTCCATCTCTTTGCCTAAAGATAGGAAGCATATAAACACTTCTAAATAATTTATTTAAAAATGGTTTAGCAAAAATATCGGCTCTAGTTAAATAGTAGGTTTCTATTGGACCAACGACTGTAATTAGAATGGGGTCTAAAAAAGCATTCTGATGATTAGAAGCAAAAATAATAGGTTTATTTCCATATGGTACGTTTTCCATTCCTGAAGCTTGATGTCTTTTGTAAAAAGAATTAAGCCCTGCTTTAACAATAAAATATCCAATTGTCCAAGTAACTGTTTTGCCTTTAAATTTACCAATCATATTTTTATCTTAATTCTGCGCTTAATTGTGTCTCAATAGATTGCTGAATCTTATTCATTACCTTATCTATTTCCTTATCTTTTAAGGTCTTATTTACATCTTGAAGAACAAATCGAACAGCATAAGATTTTTTTCCTCCTTCCATGTTTTTTCCTTTATAAACATCGAATAAAGAAACTTCTTTCAACAGTTTTCTATCGCATTTTTTAGCAATTGCTTCTATTTCTTCAAACTTAATCTTGTCGTCTAGCAACAAAGATAAATCTCTTTTTACAGCAGGGAACTTAGTCAATTCTTTGAATTTAACTTTATTCATTTTCAATAAATCAAGTACAACATCCCAGTTTATTAGTGCTACAAAAACATCTGTTTTAATTCCAAAATGCTTCTTCAGGTCACTTCTTACCCAACCTATATCTGCAACTTTCTTTTTGGCTATTTTGTAAGTTAATCCATCTTCAAACAAATCGTTTTTAGATCCTGTAATTGCTCCGTTCTTCCAAATTCCTAAACGTTCCAAAATACTTTCAAGCACTCCTTTTATATCGTAAAAACTAACTTTACTATTGTTTGAGTTCCAACTTTCTTCTTGAACTTTTCCGCTAATTACAATTGACAAATATTGCTCCTCGTTGTATCCGCTTTCGAATTTTTGGTATGTTTTCCCAAATTCATAAAGCTTTACATTTTCGGTTCCATAATTTTGATTTAAACGAACAGCTTCCAATCCATTGAATAACATTGTCTGACGCATAACGTCAAGTTCCGAGCTCAAAGGATTTAGCATTTTTACAGCATAATCTTCTTTTATTTTGTCTGATTTTGCTAATTCAATATAACTAGATTTTGTCAATGAATTAGACATCGCTTCATAAAACCCTACACTTGAAAGCCAATCAGAAATATAATTTTGGTGTTTTTCTTTGTCTAATTTTGGTCTGTAAGACAAAGAAGTATTTAACTTCTC
>WFNC01000619.1 GCA_015488785.1 Flavobacteriales bacterium
ATGTTTCCAGGTGGACAAAGACAAGCAATTTGAAGGGGATGCCTTTTGCTTTATCTATTGAACCTACAACGGCTTGTAATTTAGCTTGCCCTGAATGTCCGAGTGGATTGAAACAGTTTTCGAGACCTACAGGAAATTTAAAAAAGAGCATAAATAAGAAAATAATAGACGAGTTGGCTCCCTATTTATCTTACATTAATTTTTATTTTCAAGGAGAACCTTTTATTCATCCCAATTTTTTGGAAATGGTCGATTATGCAAGTGCTAAAAACATTTACACCGCTACATCTACAAATGCCCATTTTTTGAATGACGAAATGGCAAAAAAAACAGCAGAATCGGGATTGGATCGCTTAATTATTTCCATCGATGGAACAACGCAAGAAGTCTATGAACAGTACCGAAAAAAAGGAGAGCTAGCTAAAGTACTTGAAGGAACAAAAAATATTGTAGCTTGGAAAAAGAAATTAAAATCGAAGACACCTCACGTTATTTTTCAATTCTTGGTGGTAAGACCCAACGAACATCAAATAGCGGAAGCAAAAGACTTGGCAAAGGATTTGGGAGTGGACGAAATAAAATTTAAAACCGCTCAAGTTTACGATTTCGAAAATGGAAATCCACTCATACCTCAAAACGAATATTATTCGCGTTACAAAAAACAAAAAGACGGCACTTATAAAATTAAAAACGGCTTATTAAACCACTGTTGGAGAATGTGGAGTAGTGCTGTAATTACTTGGGACGGGAGCGTGGTTCCTTGTTGTTTTGATAAAGATGCAAAACATCAATTGGGAAATATAGCTTTTCAGTCTTTTGCTTCAGTTTGGAAAAGCAAGCATTACAATGGGTTTAGAAAACTAATTTTAACCGACCGAAACTCGATAGATATTTGTCAAAACTGTACAGAAGGAAGCGAAGTTTATTCAAATTAAATTTTAAGAAAATGAAAAACATATTTATTGTAACAGGAACATCTACTGGCTTAGGACTTTCTTTTGTTTCCGAATTAATAGCAAAAGGGAGTTTAGTTTATTCTATTTCGAGAAAAGAAACAGAAGAACTTTCAAAACTAAAAGAATCCGATTTATTGGTTCATTACAATTGTGATGTTACAGACCAACAAAAACTCTTGTCAGTTTTAAAATCAATTTTTGATGCTATTTCTAACAAAAAAACAAAATCAATCACTTTAATTAATAACGCTGGAACAATCAACCCGATTGGGAATGTAGGAACAAACGATTTTACTTCATTAAGCAACAGTATCGATACCAATATAAAAGCTCCAATTCTTATTGCTGAATTTTTCATAAAAGAAACACAGCATTTAGCTATTCCAAAGTTTATACTAAACATCTCTTCGGGAGCAGGAAGAAAACCTTATGCAGGTTGGGCAACTTACTGCGCATCCAAAGCAGGATTAGATTTATTTACCCAATGCATCGGAGTAGAACAATTAACGGAAAACAACCCTGTAAAAGTAATTTCTTTTGCCCCAGGTGTAGTAGATACCAATATGCAAATTACCATTAGAAACACGCCAAAAGAAGTGTTTAATTCAGTCACTCGATTTATCGATTTGAAAAACAACGAACAGTTGCTTTCCCCAAAATTTGTAGCCGAAACACTACTCGATTTGTTAATCAATGATAAAACCGTTTCGGGAGGTTGTTACGATGTACGAGATTATTAAGTTAGTTTAACAAACCAATTCTTCCCCTAATTTTTTAAAATCAACACCATCAAAATTCCCACTACTCATCATAAGTAGATTTTTATTTTTCCAATCAATTGCTTTCAAATCTGCAATTAGCTTTTTAGAATCCGTATATACCGTCACGTTCTCCGAAGCAAAAGCATCTTTTACCTCTTCAGGAGAAATACTCGCTAGTTTTTTGTGTTCCAATGTTTTTGGACTAAAATAAACAAACGCTTTTGTTGCATTTTTCATCGCCCCATTGTATTGTGCTAAAAATTCCTTGTTCAAACTGCTAAACGTATGCAACTCCATACAAGCAATCAATTCTCGGTCTAAAAACTGTTGCTGAACGGCTTTTGTAGTCGCTTTTAACTTAGATGGAGAATGTGCAAAGTCCTTGTACATTGCAAAATCACTTGTTTTCTTAACCAACTCCAACCTTTTAGAAGCTCCAGTAAAACTTTGTATCGTTTTATAAAAATCAACCGTCGAAACACCCAATTCATTACAAACCAATTGCGCTCCTTTCAAATTTTGCAAATTATGCTCTCCAAATATTTCCAACGCATATTTATGACCTTCAACTTCAACAGTTGTAACACCATTTTCTATTCGATGAGTAGGCGTATTATAAGCTTTTTTAGTCACGTCTTCTCTTGCTTTTTCTGCTGTATTTTTAACATTCTCATCCCCTTCAAAATAAATTATACTTCCATTAGATTCAATTTTATCAATAAAAATATCGAATTGTTCCAAGTAGTTTTCAAACGTAGGAAAAACATTAATATGATCCCAAGCAATCCCACTCAACAAAGCAATATTAGGTTGATACAAATGAAATTTCGGTCTTCTGTCTATCGGAGAACTCAAATACTCATCACCTTCCAAAACCGCAATTTTTGCATCTTCAGTTAGCTTTACCATACATTCAAAACCCTCCAATTGAGCCCCAACCATATAATCGTGATCTATTTTCAACCCATTCAAGACGTGCAAAATCATAGAAGTAATAGATGTTTTACCGTGACTTCCTCCAATTACAACCCTCGTTTTGTCTTTCGTTTGTTCGTAAATATACTCAGGATAAGAATATATTTTAAGTCCCAATTTTTGAGCTTTCAACAACTCAGGATTATCAGCCCTAGCGTGCATTCCAACAATTACACTTTCCAAATCTTCAGTAATCCTCTCTTCGTTCCAACCCATTTTATCAGGCAAAAGATTATATTTTTCCAATCTCCCTTTCGAAGGATTAAAAATTTCGTCGTCGCTCCCCGAAACCTTATAATTTTTCAGTTTCAACGCTATCGCTAAATTATGCATTGCACTTCCTCCTATGGCTATAAAATGGACTTTTCTCATGGTAATTATTTTCTATATTGAGAAGCTGATTCAAATCGAGGTTTAAACAACTTCTGATTGTTATTAGGGCGTTCGAGCGGGCTGTCCGCACTCGCTTTTTTTGTTTTTCTAAAGGAGAAAAAACAAAAAAGAGCTCAAACAAAGCTACCATCCCTAACGCAAAAAAGAAAGGTAAGGATTATCTAAACTTAGATTTTAGCTGTTCAACTTTTTTTTCAACTACAAAAAGCCAATAACTCAAATAGAGTTTGCTGAAAACTAGAGTTAATGAAGAGAAATAGGCTTTGTGGAAATCCCCCCCCCTTCTTCAAGGGGGAACAAAAAAAAGCTAAAAAAGAACACTTACAATGGTATCTTAACCATAGCACCTTTTAACTTTTTCTTTAGGGTTCACTGAAAAAGTCTAAAAAGTATAGCTTATGAGGCGACAAAACGAAGCTGTATGCATATACTGCGAGTTGCAGGCAACGAAATAGGATGTTCTTTTTAGGCTAACGACTATTCAACTGTACTAAAATTCTTAGTATAATAAAGAAAACCTTGCGTTTTAAAGTCTAAAAAGCTACTAAAACAGCAGTACTACTGATTTCGAGTGTTTTTCAGTGCCCCCTATTTAGCTATTAAAAGACTAGTGCTTGGGTGTTCAGTCCGTAATTTAATATCTAGTACAACGTTTGGCTAAAAAATCGGAGGGAGAGTTTGAAACTCTGTTCTTTTAATTTAGCACTTAGCCAAAGCAAATGTTTTTATAATTATCTTCCTTTTTTCGTTATCAAAATTTTGGTTTGACGATTTTCAATCAAAGCTATGAACTTCCAATTTACCATCAAAACCTCTCTGTTTTTTTAGCTATTATTGGAATTTCGTTTCTACTGTTTTATGAGTTTTTTTCTTTCTATTTCTCCTGTTTCAAATTGAATAGATAAATAATATATCCCATTTGCAAACTCATTGAGATTAATACTAGTTTTTTTTGTTGAAAGTTTTAATTCACCTAAACCATTATATATTTTGATTTTCTTAACTGACTTTTTAGTTTCTATGTTTATTAATCCACTTGTTGGATTTGGATATAGAGAAAAGAAGTCTGTTTTTATTTGTTCATCAATTCCTAAAATACTACAATTTACAGAACACCACCCTCTATCACTTAATTCGCATAGGATGGTTTCATAAGCAAATTTATTTGTTCCATCATTATTCCAAGTCCGAACACCTAAAGTTCTTAAATATTCAAGAAATATATTATCAGAAATCCCATAATAAACTGCGAAATCATTCACTTCTTGTTGTGACCAATCAGTCGTTTTAAATATTGTAAGGTATTTAATATTGTCATAATATGTATCCCAAGAAGTGAATACATTTTGAAAGAATAGCGCTTGTTGTAAATTTGAACTATTACAACTATCACTTGAAGCATAGCCACATTCTGCAAAATATATTGGTTGTAAAGTGTCTGAATAAATACTGATTAAATTAGCAAAGTCATTACTAACAACCGATGGTGCTTCCATTGTAAAATCTGGATTTAAAGGGTAGTAAGTTAGGCTGACAATGTCCAAAGAATCGTTTACACTTTTACACAAAGCAGAGGTAGAAGCAGAGGTAAGTCCATCAAAAGTAAATGTTGTACCTACTTTTAAATCTGTTCCGTGTAAATTAAAATAGAGTTGTTTTGCGTAAGGAATTACAGAGTCTAAAAAAGTTTTATACTGCGAATATTTTGTAGCATCTGTTCCCCAATATATATTAGCCTCATTTCCTATATTTAAGGCTGTTAGTTCAAGGTTCGGAATATGAGTAAATAAAGTATCAAGAAAACCCTTGAAACGGTTTATCATAATAGGAGTATCAAAATTTACTAACAATAAATCAGAAGGTGTTTCTTTGGCTACCGTGTTTAATGTTGCAATTTGTAATTCAGCTTTAATTCCGTAAGCAGGATGGTAAATATCTATAATATCTAATGTGTTAGCGATGTATGACGTATTAAAGTTACCATTACTATTTTCAATACTTGACCAAGTGAAAAATAAATGGATAGACTCCATACATCCTGTTTGTGCATACGCATAAGCAGAGTCATAATTATTATTCTGAGCCATATCTACTTGCCAAGCAAAAATTCTATCTCCTTTGGGTAATTGAGAATAGGCATTAAAGGTTACGAAAATTAACAGTATAAATATAAATCTATTTTTCATAATGTTTAATTTATGGGGATTGATTTCCATTGTTTCCAAATTTTTGCAGAAGGTCTTTCTTTTCCATCTCCATCTAATATTCCAGTATCCATCCAAACATAAAAGGCAGGGTCAACTATCCCCTCTAATTTTTTTCCAGCATAATCATAATCTCTTGCTGTAAACCAAATAATAAATTCAGCATCTAAATTATTCATTTCGGTAAAAAGTTGTTGAACATATTCTGCTTGCCATTCCTCTCGACCTACTAAGTCAATAAAATAGGCTGAAACTTTTAGATTTTCAGCTATATATGCTGTTTCTGTAACACAAACAGGTTTGTTTGGTGCTAAATTAGCCATTCTACTAAACCAATTACTTGGTATTTTTTGAGGATTAGCATTTCCATTTGATGCGTTGGGTAATAAGTATGGATAGGAACTAATTGCGACGTAATCGGAATACTGTAATAGTTGTTCAGTCGTTCCATAAACAATTTCTCCTCCTAAAAAATTAGTTACAAGAGAAAGCATAATGGGTAAATTTGGATATTCTGCTTTTAAAGTGGAATAGACAGTATCGCAAAAAGGTAAAAAATCTTGGTAAACAATATCTGTTTCAGAAAACGAAGCATTAGCCTCTACAGCATAACAAAAATAATCAGGGTCAAAAAAATCAATCATTCTTCTGCAATAATTCAGGTAAGCAGTAATTACTGTAGAATCAGTAAAGTTTTTAGCCTCCCATTCTTGCTTTATTACTTCATTCTCTTGTCCCCAATATGCGGCGATATCATTTCTACCTTCAGATAATGGCATTAATGACAAAAACACTTTTGCACTGGATGGAGTTAGTGATTTTCTTTCGTTTAAATTAGCCATTACATCTGTTGGAAATTCAGTTCCATTTAAGGCTTGTTCCCATGGAATTCCATCATCTAATTGGGTAGAGATAATATCTCCATAAATTTTAATATTATCGTATGCGTGTATTGTTGCCGAATGACCTAAGTCGTGTTCCCAAGGCTGAAACCCTATATAAAAACTACGAGATTTCGGCGTTAAATCCTCTGTTTTTTTACACGAAAAAGAGAAGGAGATTAATAAAAAGAAGATGTATTTAGGTTTAATCATTTTTCTTTTTTTTAGTAAAATAATATCTAATCGCAAAATCTCCTTTTATTGTTGTAGTAAACCCAGTACCTATGGAGATTAGTATTGGAGATGCTTCTGCTCCGATACTTAATTGAGGTGCCTTTTCTAGAGGGAAAAACTCTATTCCAAGGGGAATAGCTAGGCGTGGGACAAAAGTTTCTAACCCTAAACCAATTCCCCAATAAAATTTCACAAATTCGTTGTTTTGCCTTCTCCAACAGATATTCACTTGTGGTGAAAGATTAACAAAGGGCACTCCACTAACTGAACCTGCTTGATATTCAAATTTATAATCCCAAAAATGTTTTTTATTTATGTTTGACCTCCAACTTATCATATTGTTTAGAGGATGAACTCCCAACGCTCCTCTCATTTCTTGAGCTTTTGTTTTCAAGATGAATAGAGTTGTAATAACCGTTATTAATAGTATTTTTTTCATTATTCATTTTTAATGTCCCTAACAAATTTATAAAAATAAACACCTATTTAGAATTAAAGTAACTTAAATAAAGATAAAACATCCATACCGAAAACTAACTAAAGATTCTCAGACATTTATTTTACTCCTCCACACAACGCTTAGAATTATCCTTATACACTCTATCGATTAATAACATTCTTGGGTCAATTGACGCTTTAACTGGAATGGTATCTACTTCAAAAGTGAATGTCATTTTTGGCTCATTTATTTTTACTCTTTCTTGAAAAATTAAATGCTCTTCATCCGAATCGGAGAAGATACCTAAATCAATCCAATCGTTTATCGGTTTATCGGTTTCTACACCTAAACTGTCTGCTTTTATCTTTTTAGATGAAATGTCCATTGTTACTTCATACTTTCCGTTTTCTAACGACTTGTAAGTTGCATTGGTAACTCTATTGTCGTAAAGTGTTATTTCTTTAAACCAATCGGTAATTAAATACTTCATAGAATCGGGAACTTGTGGTTCTAAATGTCTTAAAAAGTCTAACGATGTTGGATAAGGAGGAGCTTTATATTTGAACTCATTCAAAAAGGTTTTCATTGCTAAATTTACTTTTTCTTCTCCAATATAATCTTGTAATGCATAAAGTATCACACTTCCTTTTCCATAATGGATGTATTGTTGGTTTTCAACTTTATACAAGGGTTGTTCTGCTTTTTGTTCTCTGCTTCTCCCTCTCAAATATCGATCGTGATCGTACTTTATAAATTTTCTCATTTTCATAGGATTGGTCGTCAAATGTTTCATCGTCATAAGCGACGAATATTCAGCAAAACTCTCGCTCATCATTGTACCTCCTTGCATTTTAGCTCCAACTACTTGATGTGCCCACCATTGATGTGCCATTTCGTGTGAAATTACGGCATCTATTACATTGTTGTCTGTTTTGTCTTCTAGGTTTGTTAAGAAACCAAAAGATTCAGAATAAGGCATTGTGCCTGGGAATGCTTGTGCAAATGTAGAATATCGAGGAAACTCAATAATTCGGCATTGCTTGTGGTAATAAGGACCAAAATTAGTAGTGTAATATTCCAACGAACGTTCCACAGCATCGAGCATCATTTCTACATTTTTACCGTGTTTTTTATCGTAATAAACTTCTAAATCAACATCATTCCATTTTCGTCTTGCAATTTGGTAGCGAGCAGAAATAAAGGAGTAAAAGTTTTGTGATATTTGATCTACTTTGTAATGGTAATAATTTCTATTGTTTTCTTCCCATTCTTTAACTAAAGTACCCGGTGCAATTGCAACTTGATCTTTAGAAGTTGAAATAACAGTTTCTACATTGATAAAGTCAGAATGGCCGTCGGTTAAATAATTAGACATACAATTTCCTGTACAATGATCTTCCAATGCTGGCATTCGTTCTTTTTCAGCTAATCCATATTTTTTACGCGTATATTTATCACTTAATTCTGAGTTTGCTTGATAACCTAAAGATGGTAATATCGCCATATTATTGACGAATGTTCCATTTTTAACAATACTTGTATTTCCCCCATCATTTTCAAAACCTTTTGTTTCGTATTTGTTTAAAATTTCAATTTCGATCGATTCGTTCGGTTGCAAAGCTTTGTTTAATTTATAGATAATATAATCAAAGTCTTTGTCTTCTAAAACCAATTCAGAATTTGGAATATTAAAAGTTGTTTTCCACTTACTATCAGCATTAAAATGAATAGAGTCGATAGGAGAATGTGTTTCATTTGTCAATACCAAAACGGCTCTTACATTCATTCCTCTTTCTTCGGGGAAGATATCGATGAAGTAATTAATTTTAGTAATCTTTGGTAAGTTTACATTTTCATACTTCTTATATTTTTTTTCATAATTAGCAAGCATAAGCTCTACTTCATCACTGGTTTTATATGGATTTAAAACCTGCGTGTTGTAATAGACAAATCCTGCCACCGAAAGCCATAAAGCACCAACAATTACCAACATTGCTACATAACTTTTAGGAATTTCTTTTTTAGCCTTTTTTGCTCTAGCCACTAACGAGGTTGTAATCCCTCTATTCCAAAGCATTCCTGCACCAAGTAAGCAAATAACAGCAAATAAAATCCAATAAACATTAAACCAAAATGTACCTGTAATTCCTGGTCCAAAACCATTCATGTCGGAATATAAATTAGTTGGTGCGCTTGCTAAGTTCAACATATTAGTTTCAATATCTAAAGCTGTTAAAATTAGATTCCAAACAAAAATAACTAATATTGAAGCAAAATAAGCGAGGTATTTATTGTTCAATATAACTTGTATAAAAATCATTACGCCACTCCAAACAATGAATATAGGGAGTAAATAATACATAAAATCCCAAAAGTAAACATCTAATTCTATTCGATAAAAACCATTTAGCAATTGATATGCAATAGCGATTAGAACAAAAAAGAATTGCATTATTGTTACCGTAGCAACTAAAGATAACGCTTTTGCAATCATAGAAATAAACGAGGTGTGAGGGGTAGAATCAATGACTTCATTTATTTTACTTTCTCTATCTCTCCAAATTAATTCGCCACTAAAAAATACTAATATAATTAGTACAAAAATCATTGTAGAACTTGATATTGCACCAATCATTTTATAAGTGACAGGATAAGATTTAAGTCCCATGAATTCAAAACCAGATACTAAATTCACCATGTTAAGAATGAATCCAAAAAAGAATAAAATCTTAAATGTTACACTTTTTATAATGCTTAAGAGGTTGATTTTAAAGAAGCTAGAAAACTGAGCCCAAACTCCTGGTTCTTGAGAATTTAAAGCGAGTACAGGTTTTATGAAAGTTGTTTTAGTAGTTGAGTCTTTGACTTTGACTTCTTTGACTTTTTTATTTTTTTCTTGAAACGAAAAATTAAAATAAGAAGCGATAAGCACTACTAAACCAAAACCTACCCAAATCAAACGATTATATAAAAGCACACCACTAAAAGGCATAATGATTGTGTTTTTTTCTATTGTAGTAAAATATTTGGTGTAATTTTTAAATGGAGCTGTTCCAAAAGTATCTGCCAATGCTCCAATTGTTTCATTGTCTAAATCCGACATAAAAGATTGAGCGGTATAATAACCTACAATTATGACCATTGTTCCTACAAATGAAATGACAGTACTTTTCCATTTTATGGCCAATGCAAAAATAATAGCACCTGCAAAAAACATATTTGGAAGAATAAACATGAAGTAATTGGAAACAAAAACCATTGGGTTAATCGATCCAAATTTACCAGGGTCTATCCAACCAACTGCTGGAGCAATTATAGATCCAAATATCACCCCTAGAAAAACACCTAACATTGGCACAGTAGAAACAATTAAAGCTCCTAAAAAACGACCAAAATAATACCCTTTTTTGTTTATAGGTGAGCTAAACAAAATTTCATTAAACCCATTGCTATAATCTTTAAGTGCAGCCCCATTAAAAAATGCTGTAGCCATCAATAACCCAAAAACAGTCATAATGGTGGTATATGTTGTAATTACAAAGGGAGAATTACGATAGACATTACCTATAGAGCTACCTATTCGAATATTATCAGAAGCAACTGCTCCAAAAACAAGCAACCCAATAAGTAATAAAAAGATATAAACCATAGGTTGCTTAAACCTATACTTCAGTTCTGATAAGAAAAAAACTTTAAACATAAGGCTTATACAATTTGGAAGTTAGTATTAATTTGAGAAAAGAACACATCTTCTAGGTCTGGGCGAACTGCTTCGAATCCATCTCCTATTTCTGTTTCACTATATACGTGAATCAAAGGTTTTCCTCCTACCATTTTATTTGAAATAATAGAATGTTTAGATGCATAATCCTCTAGCTCTTTTCGTCCAATTATTTTTTGATATACTTTACCTTCCAATTCGTCAATCGCATTTTTTGGTGTTCCTTGATAAGTGATTTTACCACTGTTCATGATTGCCATTTTGGTACAAAGTTCTTTTACATCTTCTACAATATGAGTGGATAGAATGACAATTACTTCTTCGCCAACGTCTGCCAATAAATTGTAAAAACGGTTACGCTCTCCTGGATCCAAACCAGCTGTTGGTTCATCTACAATAATCAATTTTGGAGTTCCGATTAAGGCTTGTGCTATTCCAACTCGTTGTTTCATTCCTCCAGAAAACTTCTTAACACTGTGTTTTCTTTTTTCGTATAAATTTACTTTATTCAACAAATAATCAACCTCTTCTTTACGTTGTTTTTTATTGGTTATTCCTTTTAGAATAGCCATGTGATCTAACAATTGTTCGGCTGTAATACGAGGGTAAACACCAAACTCTTGAGGTAAATAACCTAATACTTTTCTTAGTTCGGTTGGTGTTTTAAAGATATCGATTTCGTTTAGCATTGCAGAACCAGAATCGGCTTCTTGCAAGGTTGCTAATGTTCGCATAAAAGATGATTTTCCTGCTCCATTTGGACCAAGCAATCCAAATAATCCATTTTCTAATTCTAAATTTAGATTATCTAATGCTTTTACCCCGTTTGGGTAAGTTTTGCAAATGTCTTTTATTATTAATTTGTTCATCGATCTATTGTTTTAGCTGAATTTTGAGTATAAATATAAATAAATAATACTCTTGTTGAAAAATTAGACACATTAAAAGTAAAAAAGGTTACAAAATATTAGAATGATTTAAAGATTGTAACATTTTGTGTAAGAATTTCGTTCTAAACATAATGTAATTAGCTTCACGTTTTTTGAAGCTTTATTTTCCTAAATTGATTGAAAGTTTGTCATAGGTTAGAAGAGTTATAAGTATGAAATGAATTGTATTAAATCTATTTTCAACAATAAGGAAAGGATATCTTTAGTTAATATTTGTAAGATGAAAGGATTATCATTTTATTTTTGAATGTTAATTCCATTTTTTTTGGTTCTATAGGTTTTGGTGTAGGGAGCGATTTAATTTTTTTTGTAATGGAAAAAATATTGTACTTAATAGGTAGTGCATTTTACAAAAAATAATGTTTGTTTATTTAGAAATTGAGTTAGGGATTACTCACTTTTTCTTATTCATTTATAAGAGTTCGTGAAGTCGCTATCGCTTAGTTGAAACGGTGTCCTTTTTTGCTTTTCGCAAAAAAGATATAGTGGATATCCCGACCCTTTAGGGAAACTCCCAAAAGAAGAAAAGAAGAATAATGAAACAAAATACTTAAGGTTTTGGAAGAAAAAGAAAATTTAATATGGTGGAAATGGGCTAAGCGAATTGTTGCTTCTATTGGTTTGTTGTTTGCTCTTTTGATTGGAGCTTCTGCACTAGTAGCCAATTTATATGAGGAAGAAATAAAGCGATATGCCTTGGAACAAATAAATCAGAAGTTGGACGTTCCTGTAAAGGTAAAAGAAATAGATTTAACGTTGATTGACCAATTTCCGTTAGCTTCGTTACGATTTACGGATGTTTTTATTGCCGATAAACTGAGCGAATCTAAGAAAGATACAATGCTTTCGATAAAGTATTTGTACTTGGATTTAAATTTCTTGGATTTGATAGGAGGAAAGTATGAAATAATAAAAATAAAGGCTTCGAATACGGTTGCTAATCTAAAAATAAATGGAGATGGAGCGAATAATTATTCGATTTTAAAGGAGGATACTTCTGTGAAGAAAAGTCAGTTTACGTTTGATTTAGAAAAAGTATTTTTTGATGAAATAGATGTTAAGTTTGAAAATTCAATTCTGAATCAAGAAATTGATTTAGTTTCTGATGAAATCTATTTTAAAGGTCGGTTTTCGGATGTGAAATATGATTTAAAAGCGAATGGAGATTTGTTTGTAAACGAGTTTATGACCGATAGTGTTTCTTATGTTTCGAATAAAAATGCAAATTTAGACTTAGATTTGTTAATTGACTCTCGTAAACATGCTTATACTGTAAATAAAGGAAATTTGACAATTGAAGATTTGAGGTTTGATGTAACGGGAAATTATGTTGCTGAAGATGATAAAAACCCAATGATTGACTTAAATATAAAAGGTAAGAACATTTCTTTTTTATCTATTTTCTCGGTTTTTCCACCTCGATTTTTAACGACTTTAAAAAACTATGACACAAAGGGATTATTGACTTTTAATGCCGATTTGAAAGGAGAGATTAAGAAAAATGACATTCCTAAAATTACTGCTCAATTTAATTTGGAACAAGGAGCTTTAACTGAAAAAAAGAACAACGTTTCCCTTACCGATTTATCGTTTGATGGTGATTTTTCTAATAAAAATAAAGGAGTAAATTCTATATTGGTATTGAGAAATATTTCAGGAAAGTTAAGTAATGAAGGAGGAGCGTTTTCTGGAGAATTAATTTTAAAAGATTTTTCTAATTTACAAGTAGAATCTAATTTGCAAGCAGACTTAAATCTTGAAGTGATAAAAGAGTTTGTGAATAGCGATAGAATATCAGCGTTGAATGGTTTAGCGAATGTTGAATATACAATGTCGGGAGGATATAAAGGAAATTCTTTTGCGGTAAAAAAATCTAAGGGAACTATAAATTTAGTCAATGTTACTTTTTTGAGTAGCGAAAATAACTTGAAGTTTTCAAATACAAATGGTTTAGGGATTTTGAATCAAAATGACTTTAAGTTGCAAAATTTCACAACTACAATTGCCAATTCTGAAATTAATTTAGAGGCTAATTTTGAGCATGTTGTTTCATCTTTATTTAGTCCGAATCAAACGGTGTGGGCAAGTGTAAATGTAACGTCAAAAGATTTTGATTTGAATGAAGTGATGACTCAATTGAAAAGTAATAATGAAACAGCTAATCGTTCAGATACGTTGTTTTTTCCAAAACGTATGGTTGTGAAGATTAATACTTCTATTCAAAATTTGACGTATAAGAATTTTAACGCTAAAAATTTGGCAGGGACTTTTATGTTAAAGAACAACCGGCTTTCTACTCAAAATGTGAAATTTAAAACAAGTAAAGGAAATGTTTTATTTAATGCAGAATTGGAACAACTAGCTGATTTTAGTTTTAGAAGTAAGGGAAATGCGAAGTTAGAAGGTGTCGATATACAACAGTTTTTTGCTTCAGTTGATAATTTTGGACAAACAGAATTGACCGATAAAAACCTTGAAGGAACAGGTAATTTATTGTTAGATTTTAGTATGAATTTTACTCCTAATTTAACTTTAATCCAACCATCGATTGAAATAATTGCGAATACAAAAATACAAAAAGGAGTGTTAACCAATTATGGCGCCTTGATGAGTTTAGCAGAATATTTTGATGAGAATAAACTGATTAACAAAGTTATTGATACAAAAAAAATTAGAAAGAAAGTTTCAAAAATTAAATTTTCGGAGCTCAACGGTGTTATCGAAATAAAGAACAATACAATACATATTCCTAAGACGATTATAAAAACCAACTTAATGGATATTAATATTAGTGGACAGCATCATTTTAATAACGATATTGATTATCACCTTAGTTTTAACCTCAGAGATATTTTATTAAAAAATAAGAAAGCCGATGATTTTGGTCCAATCGAAGATGATGGTATGGGTAAAAAATTGTTTATTCGCTTGTTTGGAAACCTTAGCGATCCTCAATACGCTTTGGATAAACAGGAACGAAGGGAAAACCGAAAAGAGGCTATAGAAGAAGAGAAACAAAATGTAAAATCAATTCTAAAAGATGAGTTTGGTTTGTTTAAAAAAGATTCTACATTAAAGACGGTCGAAGAGACTAAGCCTGATCCAAGTTTTGAAATTGAAAATTGGGAAGAAGATGATATTAAGGAAGAAAATGTTATCGATATAAAATCAGATGTTAAAGAGGAAGAAAAGCCTAAGAAAACGCCAAAATGGTTAAAGAAACTTGGTGTAAAAGAAGAGAAAGAGCCTGTAAATAATATCTCGATTGAATTTGAAGAGGATTAACACCAATTAAATTATGAACATTGAAGAATTTAGAAGCTACTGTTTAAGTTTTAATGGAACTACAGAAGATTTGCCGTTTGACGAAAAGACGCTTGTTTTTAAGGTTTTAGGTAAAATGTTTGCACTGACCAATATCGATTTATTTGAAACTATAAATGTTAAATGCGACCCCGAAAAAGCAATAGAACTTAGAGAACAATATGAAGATGTTTTACCTGGTTATCACATGAGTAAAAAGCATTGGAATACAGTAAAAGTAAACGCTTCTGTACCTGATAAATTAATTTACCAATGGGTAAAAGATTCTTATGATTTAATTGTGTCAAAAATGACTAAGAAAATGAAAAAAGAGTTAGCGTAACCCCCTCTTTTTTACTTGTTTTTACGTATATCATAGTGAGCGTACACAGATTTATTTATTAAAACACGATTCTATGAAATATTTTTATTCATTTATTTTCTTTATTACAACTGTTGTAATATCTGCTAATGTTAAAGTTAACGCTGTGAATGGTTTTATTGAAAACAAAGGGCAAATCGTTGACATGAATGGAAATTTAGTTCCAGATGTTTTTTTTAAAATTCAAACGAACAATATTGATTGTTATGTTACCAAAACAGGGATAACTTATTTGTTTAAGAAAATTATAACTGACTCTATTAGTAATGATGAGAAAACGTTATTCAAATGGGAAAGGGTAAATGTAGTATTGAAAAATGCTGTTATTGATTCAAATAATATTGTAAGAGAAAATGTAAGTAACCAAGGTGTATTAAATTATTTTTTAGGACACAACTCCAATGGTATTCGAAATGTAAAAGAATACGGAAAGATTACCATTAAAAACGTATATCCAAATATAGATTGGGTACTCTATAACTCCACAGAAAATGGATTTAAATATGATTTTGTACTGCACAAAGGAGCTGTTGTTGCTGATGTTAAATTAGAATATCAATCTAGAAATGAAGCTAAGCTATTAGAAAGCGGAGAAATAAAAATAGATACAGAATTTGGAGCGTTAATAGAAAAAGCTCCTATAAGCTATTACGATGGTAAAAAAATTGAAAGTTATTTTTTATTAGAATCAAAAAAAATAGAAAAATCAAAAAGCTTTACAAATAACGTTAGTTTTGAATTTAACTCCATAGTTTCAAGTGTAATTGGAGATAAAGAATTGGTTATTGACCCAATTTTGGAATGGGCTAGTTTTTATGGAGGAAGTGTCTTAGGCGAAAGGGTTAGATCAGTAGAAACTGATAATGAAGGTAACGCTGTTTATGTAGGTTCTACTTCATCTTCTGATTTTCCAACATTAGACGGAGGTGGTTATTATCAAAATACAGGAGGTTATCAAGGAATTGGTTTTTCGGAACTTGATTGCTTTGTTGTTAAATTTGATAAAAATGGAGTACGACTATGGGCTACCTATTATGGAAGCGTAGCTGTTGATATTGCTCATGATGTAGCAATTGATAAAAATAATAACATCTTTTTTGTTGGAAAAACACAGTCAGAAAATTTTCCAACTTTTGATGCTGGAACTTATTATCTTCCTTATACTAACTATTGGGATAGAATGGAAGATTGTTTCATCGTAAAATTATCGAGTGAAAGTGATTTATTGTGGGCAACTTGTTTTGGAGGAACTTCAAATGATCGAGCATACGCAATTACTATAGATATTAACGAAGATATTTATGTTGGCGGTAGAACTGATTCAGGTGATTTTCTTTATAAAGAGCAAGCAAGTTCGTATAATCAAGCTACAACATCTGCTGTGCATAACCAAGACGGGTTTCTAACCAAGTTTTCTAATAATGGAAATTACTTATGGGGAACTCCGCTTGGAGGTTCTTATTCTAACTATGTTACTGATTTAGATACAGACAGTCAAGGTAACCTATTTGTATTAGGAACTACAAGATCGAATGATTTTCCTGTAATGGATAATGGAACTTATTTTCAAGCTAATATAGGAGGTAATTATTCTGATTATTGGACAAATAAAAGAGATTTAACAATTATGAAGTTTACTCAAGCTGGAGAACTAAAATGGTCCACCTACTATGGAGGAACAGAAATGGAAGGTTTCTCTTTTGGTTCTTTAGTAGTCGATTTAAATGACGATATATATATACTTAGTTTTGGTAGCCTTGATAATAATGCTCTACTTCTTGATGCTGGAGGTTTTTTTGAGACAGGCGGTTTAAATAATACAATATTATTAAAGTTTGATAATAAAGGAGAAAGGCTATGGGCTTCCTTTTTTAACCAAGGTTCTTTACCTAATCCAAATAACTACAGTACTGGAGAAAGTACTAATTCTGCTAATAAACTTTCTATTGATAAATGTACCAACCACCTTTATGCGCTTCTTCAAACCTTTAATTCTAGTCGTTCAACTGTACCTATCAATAATAATTCTTATCAGCAAGCTTATGGAGGGGAATTAGATCATTTTTTAGTTGAATTTGATGAAAATACAAATTTAGTTTATTCTTCTTATCTTGGAGGTAGTGGGCAAGATGCTTATGGTTGTATTACGACTGATTTTAGCGGGGGAATTTGGGTAGGACAAAATATAGAGTGTAAACTTTCCGCATTTCATTTACAGTATTCTATAGCCAACTCTTATCCTATTCCTCAATCTAATGGTTATTATCAAGATATTACACCTTCAAGTTCCAATCAATCCGAATTCTTTTTATCTAAATTTACTAGAGAGAATACAATTAATTGTGGTGATAATCCGGTTGATAATCCAGTTGATAATTCAATTAGCAATTTATACATACCAAACGTTTTTACTCCCAATGGAGATGATGATAATGATGTTTTTGCAATTACGATAAACGGAGAGCTCATTACTGAAAATGGAGCACTCACCATTTTTAATAGGTGGGGAAATAAAGTTCTATCAACGAACAAAGAAATGAAATGGGATGGTTTAGCTAATCCTTCTGGAGTCTATTATTATATTTTTAAATATAATGACTCAGTATTTAAAGGGAATATAAGCTTATTTAAAACCAAGTAGATCCTAAAACTTTTTTCTATTTCTTTTTTTGTATCCATTTTTTGGTTGAAATATCATAGCGAATTCAATAGCGCCCTTACCTCCATTTACACTTTTAAGCGTAGAAGTTGTAATGTCGTAACTGATCGAGTATTTTAGTTCATCATACCTTACTCCTAAAATAATAGCGACTGCATCTTTGTGTCTATAGTTTGCACCAAAAAACAGTTCAGAATCTTTTTCTTTCATACTGTACGATCCTACACTTTGTCCTGCCATTTTGTATGATCCTAGTAAACCAACTACAAATTCTCTAGCCGTTCCTTGCATCATATACAAACTTTTTAAGTTGATATCTATTTTTCTAGTGACGTTAAATTTACTACCTCCATTAAAAGCGAATTTTCTTGGAAGTTTGGAATCTGTAGATTCTATTAGAATAGATTCTTTAGGAGACGAAATATGAAAAACGTTAGC
>WFNC01000620.1 GCA_015488785.1 Flavobacteriales bacterium
AGTAAAATAATAGCAGCCCAAAGAATAAATCTATTTCGCTTACGCTTTTTCGCTTCTTTTTCAATAACGATTGCACCCGAAACCAGTTTTTCTTTTATTTCATCATCCTTTTTAGTGTTGACTTTTGGAATAGGAGAGCCAACAACTTTTTCTTCTACTTTTTTTACAGCTTCTTTAGCTTCTTCTTTTTTAGCTACTAATGGAACGATCGGTTTTTCTTCAACTTTAGCTACCGATTCTTTTTTTACTTCTTTCTTATCTAATTCTATTACCTCTTCTTTTTTCTTATCTTCAAGATGATTAATTGGAGCTGCTAAAATTGAAGCTGTTTTTTCTAATCCACTTTTTGTAAAGCTTTTAATTTTTGTTTGTATTGTTTCTAAAACAACAGTTCTTTTTTCTCCTTTTCCAAAAGATTTTAATTCCTCTACATTAGTAAAAGACTCCACTTTTTCAATCGCTCTTTCAGTTACTAAATTTGAAGAGGTATAAGCTTTCGCTAAATTACTTTTTTCTTTATCAGCAACTATTTCCTTTGGTATAGGAGGTGTTTTTTCTATTATCTCTTTTATTTTTGCTTTTTCTTTTACAACATCTTTAGAGGTGGGTATAGAAGGGGTTTCTTTCCCTGCTATTTCTTTAGCTATTTTAGCTTCTGTAGCTGGAAGTTCTGTTTTAGTTTCTTCGTCTTTTTTTAGATTTGGAGAAGGAATTATTTTTTCCTCAACATCTTTATTTTTAACTTTATCTGAAGTTGCTTTATTATTTAACAAAACCGTTTTTCCGCCTTTATTTGTTAGGCTTCCTAATTTATCCAGACTGTACGCTTCGTTTGCATTTAGACTTTCTTTTATAGCACGAATAAAATCAGAAACAATTTCTGTAGCCTCATCTTTATCTACTTTTTTAGACTCTTCTACAGCGGTGATTAACTTACCATCATTATACTTTAGAAATTCATTAAATTGGTAGCTCTCCCCTAATTTTATAATAGCTCCCAAATGGGGTAAAATCACAGTGCTGTTTTTTGCTAAAATATCTTGTAAGATTTGCTTCATATCAATGTTGTTTTCTTGTTTTACTCAAAGGTCTGTTTATCCTAAAAGTTTAATTATATTCAAAAATATAAAAATTACTTTATAATCTCAGTAGTTATATAAATATCTTTTTTAGGACGTTTATTCTGGTCGACTAAAACACTTGCTATTTTATCTACAACCTTTAGTCCACTATACACTTCTCCAAACACAGTGTATAAATTATCTAAATGAGGACTTCCCCCTATCGTACGATAGATCTTCTTATTTTTCTCAGGAATAGAAATGTTATATCTTTTTTCAATTTTACGCATATATTTATCACTCAAAGGTCCTTTTTGAATAATGTAAAAGTTATACGCACTCGAATTTCGATGACGATATCGCTCTGGAACATCAGATTGATCTCTCACCGCCATAGCCAATGCCCCTCTTTTGTGTATATGACTCGATTTTACTTCATTAGGAATTTCATAATACCCTATATTTTTCATTCTAACTCCAATATCATCAGTATCAGCATTACCGCCCTGAATCATAAAATTTTCGATTACTCGATAAAACAGTGTAGAATCAAAATATCCGTTTTTTATCAGCATCAAAAAATTAGCTCTGTGTAAAGGAGTATCTTTATATAGCTTTATTTTTATAGATCCATATTTGGTTTTTATTTTTATTCGGGTTTCTTTATTTTCTTCACCAAACTGGCTCAATTTTACGTTTACATTTTCATTTGTAATTAAACTCTTTTTGAGTTGAATTTCTTTAGCTATTGCCAAAGAATCCTTCATCCAAGCACTATCAACTTCCTTATTTTTCACAACTTCCGTGATAGGCAAAGGACTTTTAACCTCCTTTTTTGTTTCGCCACAACCTAAAAGAGACATTAACAATAGACTTAGATAAAATGAGTTTTTCATAACGTAAAGGAAAGAATAATTAATGAGCCAACAATTGGAAAAACAAAATTTAAACGAACAAAAATAAGGTAAAACATATTAGGCCCTTTAAAAATAAAGTTAGTGACTGGAAATAAAAAAAGGGTAACTATCAAATAAAATAAACTAAAAAAAGAGGCGTAATTAATCATAGGAGAAACTTTTCGATGACTAAAAATTCTAAGCGCATATACTTGATTAAAAATTTTAGATTCAAATGTTTCTATTATGTATCCTTCCCTTATCACGGCAAAAGATAGATCTCTAATATCGGTAGTTACAATAATTGTTTTTTCTGCAGAAGCTGATTCTAAATGTATTTTTTGACCTATTGGATCCCTTTCAAATTGCTGTGCAATATAAATTTCTGAGTTAGGCTGAATTAGAAACAAATCGAAAAGCAACAAAAAAGAAAATAAGACACTAAGAGATGCAACAAGATTTGAAGCTTTTAAGAGTTTGGTATGCTGTAGTTCTTTATAACTTATATTCAAAATATCTCTTTCTCGCTTCTCTTTTCTCGCTTTATTAATTTTAGCATTTTTTAACCGTTCGTCGAGTTCTTGCTGATTTATATCCTGAGTATATTTTTTTGATATAGGTCTGCAATTAGATTCAGCTTTTTTTTCGGAATGAGGCTGATTAATTAAGTTGCTATAAGCATTATTAATCATTAAAAATTGAGTTTGAGCCGATTCTGAATTATTTCTATCAGGATGGTATTCAAAAGCTTTTTTTCGATAAGCTTTTTTAATATCTTCTGATGTAGCACCTTCTTTTAGCCCTAAAATATTTAAATAAATTTCTCTCAATTTTTAATTGTATTTATACACTCAAAACAATTTGCTTTTCTGATTTTTGAAGCTTTATTTAAAGTATAATTAAAAAAAAGAAATAAGGTACTCCATCTATTCAGAAAAAACATTCTATTTTTTATCCAAAGTGCTAAAAACAGAGTTATTACTTATAAACTCTGGTACAATATTCTTCATCTGTTTTACAATAGCAAAATTATCTTGACTTTCATATTGCTTAATCAACGTTTTTATTTGAGCTTTCACTTTATAGTAGTCATAACTTTTCACCTTCCCAACCATTATTTTTTTGTGATGAGTAGGAAGAGTAGATTCTTCTTCATTCAATAACTCTTCATATAATTTTTCTCCAGGTCTTAATCCTGTAATTTTTATTTCAATGTCAGTTCCTTCTTCCAATCCAGAAAGCTTAATCATCTTTTTAGCAAGGTCTAGTATTTTAACACTTTCTCCCATGTCAAATACAAAAATCTCACCACCTACGCCCATACTCCCTGCTTCTAAAACAAGTTGACAAGCTTCAGGTATTGTCATAAAATAACGCGTTACATCTTTATGCGTTACAGTTAACGGGCCTCCTTTTTCAATCTGCCTTTTAAACAACGGAATCACGCTTCCATTACTCCCCAAAACATTTCCAAAGCGAGTAGTAATATACTGAGTGTTAGAATGTTTATTTAGCGATTGTATATAAATCTCTGCAATTCTTTTGGATGCGCCCATTACATTGGTTGGGTTTACAGCTTTATCGGTAGAAATCATTACAAATTTTTCGACACCAAATTCATTTGAAAGATCAGCGAGAATTTTACTTCCGTTTACATTCACTTTTATAGCTTCAGCAGGATTATTTTCCATTAAAGGGACGTGTTTATATGCTGCTGCATGAAACACAACCTGAGGTTTGAACGTTTCAAAAACATTCGCCATTCTATTTTTATTCGAAACATCGGCAATTACCACAGTCTTCTTGATTGGACTCTCATCATTTTTCAATTCCAACTCCAATTCATATAAAGGACTTTCAGATTGGTCTAGCAAAATAATTTCTTTCGGATTAAACTTTAAAATCTGCCTTCCCATTTCACTACCAATTGACCCTGCCGCCCCAGTAATCATAATAACTTTATTGTCAATTTGACTTTGAATATTTTCTGTACTCAAATCTATTTCCTCACGTCCCAATAAATCTTCAATTTTTACTTTCTTTATTTGAGTAGAAGTAAACTGACCATTGATCCAATTTTCAATTGGAGGAACAGTAAGAACTTCAATATCTAGGTTTAAACAAGTATCAATTAACTTGCGCGTATTAGAAGCTTTCGGATTTTTTATAGCGATAATAACATGATCTATTTTAGTTTTCTCAGCCCATTTAGCTATATATTTTTGTGATTTTATTGCTGTTCTCTCAAGTAATTTATTTTTTAATTTAGGGTTTTCATCCACAAAACCAATAACATTATATAGAATACTTGTATCTCTTTCCAACGTCCTTTTTGTTATCAACCCCATTTCTCCTGCTCCGTATATTACGATGTTTTTTGTCGCTCCTCTAGACTTTTGAGTTTCCACATATAGCAATTTCACAAGCATTCTCATCGATACCAATAAAAATATACTCGCTAAATAATCGACAAAAATGATTGATAACGGCAAGAAAAATGAATGATCATAATAGTAGTAACGAACAGGAACTAATGCTAACATAAATAAGCTTCCAAGCGTAATCACTAAAAAAATTCTTTTTGCATCTTGTGTACTTGTATATCGAATGATACCTGAGTAAGTCTTACCTAAATAAAAAGAAACAGAACGTATAAGAATATAAAT
>WFNC01000621.1 GCA_015488785.1 Flavobacteriales bacterium
AAAAGCGCCTGGTACTCCGTGTCCTGTACAATCGACTACTGCTAGATATTTTATCTCATTTTTAGCAAAAGTCCAAAAGAAATCTCCACTGACTACATCTTTGGGTTGAAAGTAAACAAAGTTATTTGTAAAATTATTGGTTACATCTTCAAACGATGGAAGAACTGCTTTTTGTAAGGTTTGTGCATAATCGATACTGTCTCGTATCTGATTGTGCTGATGTGCTAATTCTTCTTTTTGGTTTTCTGCAAAATGTTGTTGTTCTTCTGCAAAGTTTTTTTGAATTTCGATTTCTTTTTTCTGTTGCTGAATTTGTTTATTCTTTTTCAACATAAACAAGGCAAACAGAACGACTAACCCTAAACCTCCAAAAAGAGCATATTGTTGAATTCTTTTACTCTTTAGTTCCGCTTCTTGTTTTGAAATTTGAACTTCTTTTATTTTTTGAGCTTTTAGGTGTTCTATTGAATCTGTAGCGGCTTGTTTTTCGTACTTTGAGCGATATTCATGTTGGATTAATGCTTTTTGATTTTCTTTGTTTTGGAGGCTGTCTCTACTTGAAATATAAATTGTGTACATTTCTAGTGCTTTTTTGTTATTACCTATTTCTTTGTAATTTTCATAAAGTAATCTTGAAACTTCTTTTTCTAACTTAATATCTTTAATGTCCTTAAGTTTCGTAAATGCTACACTAAGAAAATCTATTGCTTTTTTATTGTCTTTTGTTTTAATAAATAATCTAGCCTTGGTTGTTAACGTTCTTACTATACCTGTTTCACTTTCCAATTCTTTATATAATTTCAAGCAACTATCCAATACATTAACAGCTTTAGCGTATTTAAATGTATCTGAATCTAATGAAAATGATAAATCTGTGCTTGGCATTCCTTCCGCTTTGGTTAATTCATCTTCGATTTTTTCAACATTACGATCTCCTATGATTAAATAAACATTAGCCAAATTGAGATAAGATCTAGCCACTCCGTTCTTATCTTCTATATCTAAGCTTATATTTAAACTTTTTTTGAAGAAATAAATAGCTTTTTCATATTCTAATAAGAATTCATAAACCCCTCCAATATTATTATAAGAGCTAGCCTGTCCTTCTTTATTTCCAACTTCTAAATTTATATCTAATCCTTTTATATAATATTCTAACGCTATTTTTGTATCATTTTGATCTTTAAAAATAGCTCCCAAATTTCCATAAATTCTGGCAACATCATATTTCCTTTCTGCTTTTTCATAGGTTTTTAAACTTTTATTATAATATGCGATACCTCTTTTAACGTCTCCTTTATGTAAAGCCAAATTCCCGATATTATTATATGAATGCCCCATTGCTACGACATCATTTGTCTTCATATTCAGCTCTAAACTCTTAACGGCATATTTTTCGGACTCCAAATAGTTTCCTTGCTTTTCATAAACTACTCCTAAATTCAAATATGAACGCCCCATAGCATTTAAACTCCCTTGACTTTTCGCCATTTTTAAACTTTTTAAATGATAACTCAGAGACAATTTATAATCTCCCATATTTTCTGCGATCACTCCCATATTGTTATAAACACCAGACATACTTAAGGTATCTTTATTTTGTATAAAAACTTCTAGACTTTTATTATAATAGTTCAACGCTGTTTTATACTCACTTTTATACACATATACATTCCCCATATTTTGGTAAATTCTAGCTATTCTCTTTAATTCCTTCAACTCCTGAAACAAATCAATTGATTTAATAAAATAACCAATAGCTTTTGAGTAATCTCCTTTTGCAGTATAACAAGAGCCTTTATAAGAAATAGCTTTTGCTTTATAGACTTTTAACTGTTTTTCTTCTGCAAAATCTTCTGCTATCTGAGTAAAATACAACCCACTATCTGGCTTTATATTTACATACCCTTTCCAATTAAAAAGAAATAAAGCTTCAATTCGCACTGTATCTTCCTTACTCTCATCCTCCCAAACGTTCCAAAGCGAATCCAAATTAGTTTGTGCTTTACCAACAAAACCAACTAATATTAAAAAACTAAATACTATTATATTCTTTATCATAATCTTTTATATTCTAATTCCAATCATACAAACATCATCTAATTGTTCGTTGTCTCCTTTCCAATCGTTGAACGTTTTTTTCATAATTGATTTTTGTTCTTCTAAGTTCAACAAACAAATTTCTTCAAACTTATTGCG
>WFNC01000622.1 GCA_015488785.1 Flavobacteriales bacterium
AACCAAACTTCGCATAAGAAAACGAACAATTCATAACTCAAATATACAAAAAAAGCCCTTTGAAATAAATCAAAGGGCTTTTAAAGTGAAAACAATTAAATTTTATAGTGCGTTTATAGCATCTACGTATTTAATAAATTCTTTATCTTTCAAAGAAGCATCTTTTCAAACGTCTAAATAGTAAAACTAACTAATGAACGAAACGAGCAGGAGGAACAGATTAAAGTGATAGAGAGTACCGCTTTACCAAGACAGACCTAAGCAGAAGCGGGAATCAACGTGGGATTATTTATCTCCATAATGAGAGTGTGCACTTACAACATAAACAATTACTGTTTTCTCTTTGATAGAATAGACTAAACGATGCTTCTTATTAATTCTACGAGAGTATAATCCTTGTAAATCATGTTTTAATAACTCTGGTTGACCTGTTCCAGTAGTTGGATGTTCCATTAATTCATTTAATAATTTTTGAAGCTTTTTTAATGTTGATTTATCTCCCGATTTCTTGTACTTATCAATATCTTCTAAAGCCTTTTTTGAAAAGTCTAATGCATAACTCATAGACCCAATAAATCCTTTAGTTCTTCTTTTGTACTTATTCTGGTTACTTCTCCATTTTCAAATTCTAGCACACTTTGTTTAATTCGATTAATCATCTCAGAGTTAAAGTATGTATCCTCTTCTTTAATAGGCGTTAAAGCATAAGATTTGTTCTTTCCTCTTTGCACTATAATTTGCTCTCCATTATCTGCTTTTTCAAAGTAAACTCTTTGATTTTGCCTAAATTCTCTACTACTTATTACTAACATAATTATTATTTTTGAGTACCAATATGGTACAAATATATTAGACATAACGTTACTAACACTATAAAAGTTTCATTTTCTATCTACAACAAAGGCGAAAAAGATTCTATTTCTGATAAAGAAATTAAAAAGCTAATCAAAGCATTGTAAAACATTTTTTTTATTTTTATAAAGAAACACCTCTGAACCCCTAAGTTTTACGCTGTTTTCTCAATGTTGAGAAGTTTTATTGCGGAATGCTCGGAGTGTAACTATATACCGCACAAGCCTATTTTTTTTACTCTTTTTCAGTATCGGCTCTTTTTTTTACTGACTTAGAAGATTTATCATTTTCTTCAGAATAATCATCTTCCATATAAAAATATTTAATAAATAAGTAATTTACCAATATAGGGGCAATAATTATTATAGATATCGAACTATATGAGCCAAAGCCTTCCTTTACTAATTGTATGTTCCAATTTGTTATTAGGCAGAACCATGATGCTATAGATATTATTATGCAAACAAAAAAATGTCCAATTAAATTCTCTTTTAAATCATTTTTGAACTCAGCTTGAATAAAGGTTTGAGCTATTAATATTAAGAAAGTAAAGAACATTGATATAAAATACATATTTCAAATTATTTGGTTAGCAATCACCATCAGGACAGTCACTTGATGCTGGGGTTGATATAACAGAATTATTAAATTCTTCAATAGTACTAGAGGTCCATAAAATACCATTATCAAGACGATGACCAATACGTATATCGCCTGTAAAATTGCCTTTTTTATCTATATCTATCTCCATCAAAACTTCTTGTTTTATATCCCAAAATGGATTTGAAAGTTCTGAACCTAAATTCAACCTGTCAGGAGCACTAAAATATGTAAAAAAAACTTTTTTCCCAGAGTTATCCTCTATAAACATCTCATAAGCAGGAAATCCTTTCCCTTGAATAGAACCTTCAATCTTTAGCACATTATTGTTCTTAAATATATCAATTGTAGTTCCCCATTCTATATCTGGAGCAGGGTAAACAAGAGGATCTGAGCCTTCAAAGGTCGCCTTTAAACTTCCAAATGCTAGTGTTCCATCCTTACTTTTTGACGAAGAGAAACTTCCTTCCCCGGAAGGCTTTGCGGTAGAAACTACCTCAAAAATGGAAAACGCTTTAAGAAACATCGGGTATCCTACTGTCTGACTTGACTCAGTTTTTATTGACCCTCCTGGAGCTCCCATATCAATACTCATTTTCTGATAAATTCTAGAAGAGACTCCTCCTTGAATTGCTGGAGTAAATGAAGAGTGACGGGCTAGAGAGAAAGGTCTAGCATCACCAGTAAATGATTTTTGAGATGCAGTAATACCGGGAATATCCCCAAATCTCACCCATGGAGCAAAAGACCTTTGATGTATAATATATTTTTCCAGTCCTTCTAATTCTATAGCATCTATTAATCTGTTTTCACTAAAAGCATAAGGACTATTATGTGGATAATCTGGAGCCAACGGATCTACAGCAAAAAATCTACCCAATCTAGTATCGTGCATACGATACTTATAATTAACACTATTCCCTTTCCCTTTTATCTCATCATCTTTTTCCTGCCCTTGGAATGAGTATCGATATGAGCTACCCCCATTCCTCTCAGGCATCACCATCCCAAAAGGATAATAATCGCTAAAAGTTACAATGTTAGAACCAAATAAATCTCTTCTATTCAAACCAACACAACCAAACTTCGCATAAGAAAACGAACAATTCATAACTCAAATATACAAAAAAAGCCCTTTGAAATAAATCAAAGGGCTTTTAAAGTGAAAACAATTAAATTTTATAGTGCGTTTATAGCATCTACGTATTTAATAAATTCTTTATCTTTTTTAGCTTTATCTTTCAAAGAAGCATCTTTTCAAACGTCTAAATAGTAAAACTAATTAATGAACGAAACGAGCAGGAGGAACGACTAAAAGAGAAAGAGAATACAACTTTACCTAAGGGGGAGGGCAATGGAGTAAGACGGAATTGCAGAAGTGGAGGCAGGATTGGGAGAAGTTCACAAATCACTATTACTACTACTGATTATTTAGATTGTTTTCACCAATTCGATACTCATAAAAAATACCTGGAGACCTTAAGTAGTAAAGACCTTCTTCCAAATCATGTAATGACAAATAACCCTTAAGTTCTCCAATTTTAATAAAGTCATAATTATCAAACAAATATACGCCTTCTCTATCCAGTTTATTTAAATCATCCTGAAAGTTTGGAATAGTATCATATTTAAAGATGGTTTCTTTTCGTCCAAAAGTGAAGGCTTTTTTTATGTAAACCCAATTGCCTTTTTTGTTAACCTCCATTGTCCGTTTATTCCAAAGTAATAAAGTTGTATCCTCAAATACCGAATATCCATATTTAGGGTTCACCATATAAAATTTATTGTTTTTCTCTATTATTACAAATGAAGATGTATTTACAGGCGCCCCAAAA
>WFNC01000623.1 GCA_015488785.1 Flavobacteriales bacterium
GAACTGTTTGGGTTTTCTAAAGAGAATCCTTCTGGGAATCCAACGCCGTTGTCTCCAATGTATAAAACAGCGATATTATTTGGCTTTTTTATGAAGTTACAAGTTATTTCGAAGTCAGTTTTGTCAGGAGAGTACCCGTGCTTAAACGAATTTGTGATACATTCATTAATGATTAAACTGATAGGAATAATCGTATCTAAGCTTAATCGCTCTATTTCTATTGTTGATTTCTTACTTGTTCTTATAGCAGAAAAAGAAGTAATTAAGTTTCCTGTCAATTCATCGATGTAAGTCGGTAAGTCTATCTCACTAAAGTTACTACTCTTATAAAGACGGTCGTGAACTAAAGCCATAGCAGCAATTCGTTGTTCACATTCAGTAAAATGTTCTACTGTTTTTTTGTCATCAATGGTAGAGGCTTGCAATCTTAATAAGCTGATGATTATCTGAAGGTTATTTTTTACTCGATGATGAATTTCTTTAATCAAAGTTTCTTTCTCTGTTTTACTTATCGTTGTTTCCTTTAGTGATTCTGCTAGTTTCTTGTTACTGTATAGAAGTTTTGAGATGTATATTATAAGTGAAATCAGTAGGGCGATAAATAGGTATGAAAGTGTATTTAATTTTTTTATTTTAATATTTGCATCGGTTAAAAAATGATTACTTTCTTTAACTTGCTTAATTTCTTTCTGCTGTTGATTAAATTTATATTTAGCTTCAAGCTCTTTTATTCTTTTTAAGTTTTTTTCACTTGTTGCTTTGGTGTGGTATTCGATGTAGTTTTTGTAGTTTTCTAGCGCTAAGTCTTTTTTACCTTGTTTTTCATAAATATTACTTATCATTCGGTAGAAGTCCCTGGTATCTAGGTTGGAATTTTGATTTTTAGAGAGTGTTAATCCTTCATTAAAATAGACTAAGGCGCTGTCGTAATTATTTAATTCTTGTTGAAAATCTCCAAGATTATAGATGCTTTCTAGTATAGCGGTGGTGTCCTTAATGTTTTTTCTAATTGCGTAAGCTTTTTTGAAACTGGAAAGAGAATGTTCTAAATGTCCTTCATAGTAATAAATGATAGCTAGGTTATTGTAGCTGTGGGCAATTTTACTAGAGTCGTCATGTAATAGGTTGTAATTTAAGTTTTTTTCGTAATAATACTTTGAAGAATCGAACTCTTCTCTCGCTTGAAAATAAATACCTCTAAGATTATCTAAAAGAGAAGCGTCTATCTTGTTGTTTATTATTTTTAGGTAATCAGCCGTGTTTTCTATTTCTTCTTTAGCTTTGTCTAATTCGTTGATGTCTAAATAGAGGTTACAAATATTTATTCTAGGAGTTGATTGATATTCGCTAATAGAATCGTCTAAAACTGAAATAGATTGGAGGTAGAAATTTAAAGCTTTGTCAAAATTTCCATTTCGGTGATGAATTGTAGCTATAGAATTCAACGTATTGGAAATAGATGTTTTTTTTGAATATTTTTTCTTTAAATTTAAAGCTTTATAGTGAAATTCTAAAGCCTTGTATCTATCGTTTTTAAAATTATAGATAACACCGAAGTAGTTATAAGCTTCTAATAAATCTAAAGAATCGCTTCTTTTTAAAGCTGACCTTTCTAATTTCTCGGTAAGACTATAAGCCTTTTCTAAGTCGTTTTTTATCAAACTTTCAATCTCTGTTTTGCAGTCGTCAAAACGGATTAAGTCTTGTGATTTTACAGCTAAACTAAAGCTAAATAAAATTAGAAAAATTTTGAACCTTAAAATCATAAATTTACGAGCGTGAGTATTTTTAGAAGAACAAAAAAAGTCAAATCTATTGAATATAGAAGCGATTTAATGTTTCCTTTTTTTCAAATTTACAAATTTCTTTTAAATCATGCTGTTTTAGAATGGTAAAAGTATTTTATTTAGCTATGACTTCCTTATTTATTTTTTGAAATAAGCAGAATATTTTCATTCGAACCTTAAAATCATTTTTTATTAATTTAATTTTTACTAAGAGCGTATCTCTAATATGTATATATTTGCGCCCAAATTAAAAAAAACATCATAGATTAATGAAGTCAAAATTCAAAGCATATTCAGAATTAATGAAGTTAAGATTATCTTCATTAGTTATATTTTCTTCTTTTCTAGGTTATATGATAGCTCCAGGTGAAATTGAATGGCTTCAAGTTCTATGGTTGTCTATCGGTGGTGCCTTTGTTACAGGAGCTTCAAATTCATTTAATCAAATTATAGAGAAAGATTTGGATAAAATAATGGAGCGAACAAAAAATAGACCGTTACCAGATGGTCGTTTAACGGTTAAAGAAGCATTAGTTTTTTCTTTCGTTATAGCTTTAATTGGCGTAGGTTCTTTATTGTTAGTTAATTACTTGTGTGCAATCTTGGGCGTTCTAGCTTTACTTTTATATGTCTTTGCTTATACTCCGCTTAAACAAATCTCTCCTTTGTCTGTGTTTGTGGGGTCTATACCAGGAAGTTTCCCACCAATGCTTGGATACGTTGCTGCAACAGGCAGCTTTGGATTAGAAGCTGGGGTTTTATACGCTGTTCAGTTTTTCTGGCAATTCCCTCATTTTTGGGCAATCGCTTGGAAGTTAAACGACGATTATTTAAAGGCTGGATTTAAAATGTTACCTTCTCTAGGAGGGAGAGACAAAAAAAGTGCTTTTCAAATTATGCTTTATACTGCTATGATGTTGCCAATGGGAGCAATGCCTTATCTAGTAGGAATGGCGAATGTTTATTCTGTTCCGCTAGCGTTGTTGTTAACGATGCCAATGCTAGTTTATTCAATTAAATTGTATTTAACCTTGGAGATGAAATATGCTGTAAAAGTAATGTTTGCTTCATTTTATTATTTACCGCTGATTTTAATTATTTATTTAATAACAAAAGTTTAAGATTTTTCTAATGAAAGATATCGTAAAAGACTCAATGTCTAAAAAAGAGTACCAACCAATTGCAAAAAAAATTGTATGGGTCGGTATTATCGCTAGTATAATGATGTACGCTGGCTTTACAAGTGCTGTAATGGTGAGTAAAATGGATAAGTTCTGGGTGAGTATTAATCTTCCAATTGCATTTGTTTACAGTACGATTATTATTATCTTAAGTAGTTTGACGCTATACTTAGCTTTGTATTTTGCAAAAAAAGGCAAACAAACGTTGATTGTCTCTTTTTTAGGTCTGACAATATTACTCGGTTTAGCTTTTTCTTATTCTCAAGTAAAGGGCTGGAGTCAATTACTAAAACAAGGAAATTATATCGCCGATAAAATTTTCTTCGATTATGGAGCGTATGGAAATCAATATACAATCCTAAAAAATGGAGAAGAAATCTATCACGACGGTAATCATTATTTTTTGAATGATGAACAATTATCTGTTTCAGATGTTGAAGATTTAAGAGCTTTTGCCTATCAAATTTGTGGAGATAGAGGTCGTGTAAGTATGGAGCCTTATAAAATTAAAGATTACGGTAATCCTTACCAATTAAAAAATGTAAAATCGGATGAGGTAATTGAATTTAGAAACGGAACGGCTTTTCTTGGAGAAGACTCACTTACAGTCGCACAACGAGACGAATTGTTTAAGTTTTCATTTGGTGTTTATACTAAAAAACCATTTTTTATCTTGCAAGGAGAGTACGGAAAAGATTTTGCAATTAATTTAAATGGAGAACGCTTAGATTTTGATGATCGTAAACTTTATTTTCCTAAAAGAGATTTAACGGACGATGAAATACATGCGATAAAAAAAACAGTATTTCAAGGAGGAAAAGAATATGTGATTAGAAAAGGAAAAGTATTTCAAGACGATAAAGAAATTGATATTTCTAATTTTGAGACCTATTTTGATTTAAATAAAGGGATTCAAATTCATTTGTTAAATGGAAAATGGACGCAGTTAAGACAAGAATTAAATACCATTCAATATGGAGAATTTTATCAAACTGGGAACGTTGCAAGCTCGTATGTGTGGATTTTAACATTTATACATTTTCTTCATTTACTGATCGGAATCATTGTTTTAATCGTATTGTTTGTAAGGGCTTTGAAAGGAATGTATGATAAAGAAAGTCAAATGGGCTTAGTAGTCGGTGGAATTTTCTGGCACTTTTTAGGTGCATTATGGCTTTATTTATTTGTGTTTCTACAATATAATCACTAGAATTGCAACACTAATTAAAATTTAAACAATGGCAGCACACGTAGAAAAAGTTGACGGAGCAACTTTATGGGGAGGAAATGGATCTCCTTTTAGACTTTCTTATGGAAAACAAATGATGTGGTTTTTCTTACTTTCAGATGCATTAACATTTGGAGCTTTATTAACCGCTTACGGATATGCAAGACATCAAGCAGTTAGTTGGCCGTTGGCAGAAGACGTTTTTAACGCTATGCCTTTTTTAGACGGACATTTCCCATTGATGTATGTTGCATTAATGACTTTTATACTTATTATTAGTTCAGTAACAATGGTGTTAGCGGTAGAAGCAGGACATCGTTTAGATAAACAAGGAGTAATCAAATGGATGACTTTAACCGTTATTGGAGGAGCTTTCTTTGTTGGTTCTCAAGCTTGGGAATGGGCTCACTTTATTCACGGTACTGCTCATGGAGCTGCTGTTGCTGGTTCTGATGCCGTAATTTATGGTGCTAACTTAATCGAAAATCAATATGCGCCATTAGCACCACAATTTGCCGATTTCTTTTTCTTTATTACAGGTTTTCACGGTTTTCACGTATTGTCAGGAGTTGTTATTAATCTAATTATTTTGATACAAGTAACAAGAGGAACTTACGATGATAGAGGGCATTTTGAAATGGTCGAAAAAGTTGGACTATATTGGCACTTTGTTGATTTAGTTTGGGTATTTGTATTTACATTCTTTTACCTTATCTGATCGGACGCTCTAAAGAGCAGTTCAAGATTATCAATCAAATTATTCAATAAGAATTTATTAAACATTATATAAAATGGAAAGAGACGATTTAATATTAGACCATTCGTATTCAGTAGCAGCAAACCACGACGAAGAGCATGGTAAGCAAATGCGTAAAATGATATGGAAAGTAACCGCTATACTATCTATTGTTACAATTATAGAAGTTTCTTTAGGTGTTGCAATTAAACATGGAGATGATTGGTGGCCATTGGTTAAATTTACATTTTTAGCGTTAACGTTATTAAAAGCAGGATACATTGTATTGGAATTTATGCATTTAGGACAAGAACGTAAAAACTTTAAGTGGATGTTATTCGGTCCTTATTTTATCTTCTTATCGTATTTGGTATTTCAATTACTTACTGAAGCGACTTATCAAAAAGAAATGTTACATGGAACTATTGAAACTGCAAAAGTAGTTATAGAACAAGTAGCTCACTAAGAACAAATGTCAAGTACAAAACGGTTTTTCATGTTTGCAATAATGTTTGGTTTACCAGCATTGTTCATTTTTATATTTGTTCAAGGAGAGCAAAATTATCATAAAACACCTTATTTCGGAAAACCGAGTATAGTTGGTAACGACACTATTCCATATAAAGTCAATAAATTTGATTTTGAAGATATTGATGGTAAGAAATATACACTAAATGATTTCGATGGTCAATATGTAGTTTTTAATTTTATAGAATCTACTTGTCCTTATGAAGGGTGTAACATCAATTTTAAAATATTTAAGTATTTGGTGTACGATGAGTTTGAAGGAAACGAAGGCTTTAATGATGCGGTAATTGTCAGTCAAATATTTGGAGATGATGCTGTAGAAAGAGTTAAAACAATTCGTTCAGAATTAAATATCAATCCCAAAAAATGGATTTTCATAAAAGGAGATTATCAACCTTTTTTCGATTTAGAATTAGAAAGAGGTAACCCTTGGGAGAAGAAAGATACAATTTACAACTACCAACGAGAAGCTCATATTATGACCTTACTGAAAGATACAGAAGGTTATATAAGAGGAAAATATGTTACAACTATAGCCGATGAGGTTATGCGTATTTCTAAAGACATTAGTATGCTCAAAAAAGAGCAACGAGATAAAAAAAAGAAGATATAAATATGATGAAGCAGATTTTGTTAATTTTAATCACCTTCGTATTATTCTTTTCCAGTTGTTCTGAAAAGAGAGAATTACCAATTTTTGGAACAAAAGAATTCATTGAAGGGATAGATAAAGATACCGTATATCACACTGTTCCATTTTGGAGTTTTACCAATCAAGACAATGAAATAGTTTCTTCTACAGATTATCAAGACAAGATATACATTGCCGATTTCTTTTTTACACATTGCCCAGGAGTTTGCCCTGAATTGCTCGAAAGTTTAAAATACGTTCAGCAAGAATTAAAAGATACAGATATTGAAATTATTTCACACACTGTAGATCCTAAAAACGATACTCCGGAACGTTTGAAATGGTATGTTGAAAAAAATAAGATAGATACACATAACTGGACATTCCTTACAGGAATAAAACAAGACATCTACGAGCTGGGAGTCAATGGATATTTAGTTCCCAATCAAGAAGATGCACTTGCTCCAGGTGGTTTCTTACATTCCGAAAAATTTATGCTAATCGACAAAAAGAATCGTATTCGAGGATTTTATAACGGAAGAGACAAAACAGCAGTAAACCAATTGCTAGAAGACGTAAGAATACTAATGGATGAGCAATAAAGAACTAAAATACAAAAAACTAATTGTATTACTTTCAATTGTAATTCCACTAGTTGTAGCATCATTGTTTGGAATACGGTTAGATGGAGTAGAATCGTTAAGTTTTCTACCTCCAATATATGCTACCATAAATGGGATTACAGCTTTGGTTTTGGTTTCAGCTATTATTGCCATTAAAAACAAGAAAAGATTACTTCACGAACGTTTAATTAAGTTTGCTTTGTTGCTCACTTCTTCTTTTTTAGTCATGTACATCGCTTATCACATGACTTCAGATTCTGCTCATTTTGGAAGCGAAGGAATGATCAAATATTTCTATTATTTCATTCTAATTTCACACATTATATTGTCTGTTGTTATTATTCCTCTTATTTTGATTACCACAGTTAGAGGATTGTCTAAACACTTTGATGAGCATAAGAAGATAGCTCGAATTACTTTTCCGTTGTGGTTGTATGTAGCGGTAACAGGTGTAATTGTTTACTTGATGATTTCTCCTTATTATAAATGATTATGTTATGAAGCTATTTGAAAAAATAATTCTCTTGATTCATGTTTTTTTTATTTTAGTTCATTTTACTTTTTTTGATTTCGAAATTTCATTTTATTTTATTTCGAATTTTATTTTAGTCCTTTCTTATTTTTTTGGAGGTTATTGGTTGTTGTATCGCAAAGGAGGAAATCGGATTATAGGGTTAATTTCGGGTGTCATTTTTGCTCTATCTTTATATCCTGTACCTTACAAAATATGGTTAAATGATATAGATG
>WFNC01000624.1 GCA_015488785.1 Flavobacteriales bacterium
CGTATTCACTTTGCGTACTGCTTGAGTCAGCATAGGTGGTTTGGATGAGGCGATTGGCTTGGTCATAGCGCATGGTGGTGACTCGACCGGCTCTATCGGTGCTTTGGGTGATATTGCCATTGGCATTTGTTTGGAACAGCACAATAATGAATAAGAAAAATATTTTTAATTGCAACTTAATCGCCGTAAAGCACTGTTTTATAAGGCATTTACCATCCTATACAGCCCTCCGGCACAGATCCGGACTTGCACTACTAATGCATCCGGCTCCTACATTGAGTCAAACGTAAAAACGTTGATTTGGATAAGAATGAGTGATCCTGACACTGGGTATGAAAAAGCTTATAATTCGCTTCATTTTAAACCAATTCAGTTTCTGCGCTTTATGGCTCCTTCTACGTAGTGCTTTGATCCAAGCTTTACATATCTGCCCTCTAAAATTTGAGAGTGCTTTTATATTGCCTGGTACACCATGATAATTAGCATATCCTGTGATCACACTTTTTAACCATTTGCCTTGCACAACCAGATTAATATGCTTGTGTTTATTTAACAAGTCTTTAATCTGTTTGAGCTTGGCTCTCTGTTTCTTGGCTATGGTCAAACGCTTTACGGTGTATAGACCGTTAGAAAGAAGCTTACTGCAAATATGACTAAAACCAAGAAACGTAAATGTTTCGGGCTTAGACAAACCTTGCCTTGCTCTGTTCTTTGTCGCGTGTCGTCCAAATTCCAGTAGTCTGGTTTTTTCTTCATGTAATGTCAGGTTGAACGCTTCCATACGCTCTTTGAGTTGTTCCAGTAACCTATTAGCATCGTGTTGATATTCACAGCTAATGACAAAGTCATCAGCATATCGTACGATGTAGATTTCTCCGCAACCTGTTTGTTTACGCCATTTATTTATCCATAGATCGAGCACATAAAATAGATATATGTTCGCTAACAAGGGCGATAATACTGAACCTTGTGGCGAACCCATTTCACTAGCAGACCAATTCCCATCATCGCTTACACCTGCTTTTAACATCTTTTCTACCAGTAGTAATATCCTTTTATCTCTGATCCGGTGTGCTAAGAATTTCATCATCCAGTTATGGTCAATGTTATCAAAGAAACCCTTTATGTCTGCATCTATTACCCAATTGACTCGTTTTTCAGTCAACACAACATAGAGTGCATCCAGCGCTTTATGTTGATGCCGTTTCGGTCTAAATCCGTAACTGAAACCCAGAAAGTCTTCCTCATAAATAGACTGAATTACCCAAACCAAAGCTTGTTGAACGACTTTGTCTTCAACCACAGCGATACCTATCGGTCGCTGTCGCCCATCGGCCTTGAGTAGCCATATCCGTTTTGAGGCTTGAGGTTTATATCTTCCTTTGTGAATGTCACTGTGCAAGCGGTCGAGCTTTTCCATCAGATCATTACCATAGGAGTGCCATGTTAACCCATCAATGCCACGAGCTGCCTTTTTATTCAGGTTTTCGTAAGCCTCTTTGAGTAATGAGGGCGTGATATGATGCAGTAAGTTGTTAAAGCGAAGTGTTCGATTCTCTTTCGCCGTTTTTCGTATTCTGTACAGGCTACTCATTGTTTACCCCAGTCTCTGTGTTCTGGTCACAAGAGCAGTGACAGAATTTCTCTTTGTCAAGGTACTTCGCTCCACTGACTCCGCCGTT
Organism: Flavobacteriales bacterium; assembly: GCA_015488785.1. GTDB lineage: Bacteria > Bacteroidota > Bacteroidia > Flavobacteriales_D > Parvicellaceae > S010-51. The sequence goes on from WFNC01000624.1 coordinate 1,683, forward strand.
CTCATTACAATCACTTTGTTCGCCTGCTTCTTCACTACTATTACCTTGTCTGACTTCCTGATAGCGTACACGCTAAGATTATGTTTATCACTTTCCTTAGCCGAACCACGATACTATGTGGCTACTTTCAGGATCTCCCGAGTTCCGCATAAGAAACATCCGTACATGCACCAGGTCTTCGACTCCGAAGAACCCAATGATCACTCACTATATGCTAACGTGATCATCGATATTGCATTCCCCTTCAGGCAACAAGGTCTGCGTTCTTAACTATGATTTCGGAGCTCAATACTGAGCCTATACATTCCCCTGTCAACGCTTAACCATTACCCTTACGAGCAACCGCCCATGACTCGGAGCTCCAGCGGATAGCTAGTCCTTACTGGATAGAGGACTTGCACCTCCAATTTCCTACCGATTTATCTCGGCGCACTGCCTGTCCTTTATACTTCCTTTTCTCTTCCATCAGCACTCTTTAGTTAGGTTAAACAATCAAATAGGTCAATATGATATTTGACCCCTTTCTTTTATGCCTCAGTTGTCCATTTTCTTGGTTCACTTACTTTCTTCATCTAATGTTATGTTTTGTACTCACTTTTATTTTGCAATAATTGTTGAGTTTTAACGGGTAAACTCATTTTTGATGATATCCATTGCCTGTCTTGATATTCAACATGATTCAAGTATAAATGCTGAACAACTAATTCCTGTAATAGTCTCTGAGCGATAGGATTTCCTTCAAAATCTGAATAAGCTTCTGATAATTCTTTTTTTTGTATTGATTTTGTAAACTCTAGTTGAATTGCAATATGGATTAGTCTCATTGCTGGAGATGTTTTGTGAGAATTTATGTCATCAAAAATTGGAATTAATTTATCTGATCCAAGAGAATTGGCTATTTTTTTTATAACAGAATATGAAGTGCCATAACAAAGCATTAAAAAAATATTTCTTGCCTCACTTGTTATTTCCTCATCTGATAGTTTTTTATTTTCTTTGAAAATGTTTCGAATAAAATTAAGAATATATTCCTGGTTTTCTTGTGTTGCAGTAAGAAAAAAATTAAGAAATTTTAGTCCAGAGGAATATGCTGATAGAGTAAGCTCTTTTAATTGTTCTTTTTTTAGTGAACCAGATCTGTTTCGCAACATTTGGCCAATTATTTCCACCAATTTTGCGGATCTATTGATTTCAGATAATATCTCATTATCATCATCCTCACTGTCATCATCTATTTCACATTCATTTGTAATATCGTCATTACTTTCATTTTCAATCATTTCTACATGATCTTTTACCTTAAGTTGTACTTCTCTCTCCTTGTCAATATCTTTTTGTTCAATAACTAGCTCAGGGATAGATGCAATGTAATCCATTAAATATTTTGTATCGTTTCGATCTAAGGTCGCTTCTGGATATGCATCAAAAACTACCGAAGAATGTAGTAATATCTCATCAATTATTTGTTCATCTTTACTATGGTGAACCAAGAAAATCAAAATATTCGCATTTCTTTCTGTATGTATATTTTTACAAAGATGTTCAATAGAATTTGTGCAACAGTCAGCATCTAGATGGTCAGCTAAATATTTAGCAACATAAAAATAATAAATATATCTATATCCAAATCCAATAAATTCATTATTTTCTTTTAAAATTCCTGAGGAAAGTAATTCGGATATTACTTGTTGATGAGAGTCTAGTAAATAATGCTCAGAATATGATTTTTGAAACTCTTCAAGTTTGGATTCATTGATCTTTTCAACACCCAAATCAAATAAATAATATGCCAATTCAGTTAGATAATTGATGTACAAATCAAATTCACGAGGTTTAATTTTTACCTTTTCAAGATTTGTTTGAATAAGGGATTGATAACAATGACCATATGAAGTTAGGCTATAGTCTGATGGCTTTGAAGTTTCAAGTAACTGTATTACAGTCAAGACGTAAATAGGTTTTGGTGGTAAGATATTTTTTCTTATGATTGAATTTACATGAGTTGTAATTTTGTCACTTTCATCATGTAGCTCTTTAATATTTATGGTTTCTATTCGTCCGATACTATACCATTTTTCAATGAGTTCATTTCTTCTTAAATTTCCAAAGGAAAGAATTTCATGTTGCATAAAATCAGATAATTCAACAAATTTACTTTCATCATATTTTATTGATGTGTCTGATATAATTATTAGTACATCCACTGATTCAGCTAAATTTTTTAATAATGTTTTTTGATAACGGATATTAATTTTTAGCTTATTATAATCATCAATAATTAAAACTCTTTGTTTCTTTGTTTTTTTGAAATTGTCTAAGGATTGTTCGGAATATTGTTCCTTAATTAGCCTGCTGAATAATTTGTCTTTATCAGTATCATGAATTTGTTTTCCATTACATAACAAAGGAAAAAAGTCTTGTTTTAAATAAGTATTAAATAGAATTTTTGACAGTGACGTTTTTCCACTTTGTTCACTACCTAGAATTAATTTTTTTGGTGCTATTGAATCAACCAGTTTCAAAGCTCTTATTGTTTTTCCAATATTATCATATTCAGATTTGATATTTTTCAAATCTGGAGCAACAAAAATATCATTGAGGGTTACTTTTTCTTTATGTTTATGATGAAAAACAACTTCGGTATCATTTAATTGTTCGATAAATTTGTCATTTAAAATTGAACAGTTATTCGATGAAGATTCATTATCGACTGTTTCTTCAATTTTTAGTGAGTTGTACTTATCAACCGCACACTCTATAGCATCAACAATTTCCACCCAAGCTTTATCTTGATTGGTATGATCGCATACAGGCATTCCATCTTTTGGGGCAGCTAAGTAAGGTTGTAGCTCTGTATTCTTCCACTTACAATGGCCAACAATTATTGGAATAATACGTACATCACTGTGTTCTTGCCTGCTCAGTGTTTCTTTAAGTTCTACTTCATAACAATACCAAGATGCAAGAAAATCAGCACTCACTATAAATACAACAAAATCAGCACTGATTAATTCACTTTTAATCTCATCATCAAGTTTATCTCCTACTATTAATTCCCTGTCATACCATTCATTAATAAGTTTTCTATGCTTTAAAGTAATTAAGTGCTTTTTTAAGTCATCAACAAAAGCTTCATCCTTATGGGAATAACTTATGAACATATTTACAGGATTAGCCATTTTTTACCTTTATCTGTTTTTTAATTTTATTTATGTGATTTTGTTGTTTTCATTTTTGCAACATAACGATTTAGTTAAGCGGACGGCCTACGGCCTACGGCAAAGGAGATAGATAGCAATGACTGAGAATAACCAAGAAAAATCGCCACCGAGTGCCGTTCCGCTTGAACGCCTTGTTGAACGCCTTGTTGGACGAACCGCTATCGCGGAGAAAAGCAGTTCGTCATTCTATTTGGGTGTAACCTCATTAATTACCACTTATAGGAATAAGCAGGTAAATTGTGATCTCTTCAAATAACAGAGGTTACAATCTAATGAAAACACCAAATAACA
>WFNC01000625.1 GCA_015488785.1 Flavobacteriales bacterium
CATCATTTTAATATTATTCGTTCTTTTTTAAGAGGAAATAAGACGCTAGGAAGTTCTAAACGGTTAAGAAAAACGATTTCAAAATTTTTTACAGAAACTGAATACGAAAAAGTAAAAGAAATGAATAGAGACGTAATTGTTACGGTTTCTAATCTCTCTCGTAATATTGTAGAATATAAAGCATTAAAAGATTGTAGTTACGAAAATTTTTGTGATTGGATTTGGGCTTCAGCCAATTTTTTACCATTTATGAGTTTAGTAACCAAAAATGGAATGGAGTACGGAGATGGAGGGTTTGGAAATAATATTCCAATTCAATCGGCAATCAATGCTGGTGCCACAGAAATTGATGTCATTGTATTAGATCCAATTGATTCTGTTTCCAATCGTATGCCTTCAGCCAATGCTATCGATTTATTATTCAATGTTTTTGACTATTTATTAGACCAAACCACAGCAAGTCGGTTAGAATTATCTAAGTTGAAAGGAAAAAACAAAGCAGTAAAAATAAACGTTTATAATACGCCATATAAATTGACAGAAAATTCTTTAATTTTTAATAAAAAAAGAATGAATAGATGGTGGAAAGAAGGACGAGAATATGCTAAAAAAGTAAAATCAGAATCGATAATTATACAACCAGAAAAATAAAATGTCAGAAATATTAGATACCATTTGTGCACTCTCAACTCCACATGGAGTTAGTGCTATTGCTGTGATAAGATTATCGGGAAATGAAGCAATTTCAATCGTAAATAAAAGCTTTTCTAAAGAAATATCAACTGTTAAAGGTTATACGGTTCACTATGGTTCTATTTTAAAGAATAATGAAACGATAGATGATGTAATTGTTACCGTTTTTAGAAATCCTCATTCTTTTACAGGAGAAGATTCAGTAGAAATAGCTTGTCACGGTTCTTTGTATATTCAACAAGAAATTATAAAAATAATGCTCGACAATGGAGCTCGAATGGCGTTGGCTGGAGAGTTTTCTAAACGAGCATTTTTTAATGGAAAATTAGATTTAACGCAAACAGAAGCGATTATCGATTTAATACATTCTGAAAGTGAAGCCTCTCACAAAATTGCCATACAGCAAATGAAAGGAGGTATTAGTAATGAATTGGCAGAATTACGCCAAAAAATGATGAATTTTGCTTCATTAATAGAACTAGAATTAGATTTTTCGGAAGAAGACGTAGAGTTTGCTGATAGAACAGAATTAATAAAACTAATAGCAGAAGTACAACTTGTAGTAATAAGTTTGTTAAAATCATTTAAATTAGGTAATGCTATTAAAAACGGAGTCAATACAGCAATTGTAGGAAGACCCAATGCAGGAAAATCGACTTTGCTAAATGCATTATTAAAAGAAGAAAGAGCAATTGTTTCGGAAATAGCTGGAACTACAAGAGATACAATAGAAGAAATTTTAACCATACAAGGAGTAGATTTTAGATTTGTAGATACCGCAGGATTGAGAGAAACATCAGATACCATCGAAAAAATAGGTGTAGAACGAGCATTGGCACAAATAGAAAAATCGGCAGTCTATATTTATCTTTTCGATATGAATACACTATCTATTCAAGATTTAAAAGAAGATTTAGCAGATCTTTCTATTGAAATTCCAAGAATTATAGTTGCCAATAAATCAGATTTAGTTTCAGATCAAATCAAATTAAAATTTAAAAACTTTGATGAGCAAATAATATTCATTTCAGCAAAAGAAAATGAGCGTATAGCTATACTAGAAGAACGTCTTTTGGAAACAATAGATATAAAAGAATTGAGTGCTCAAAAAACAATAGTCACCAACCTTAGACATTACGAAGCGCTTAAAAAAGCAAACGGAGATTTACAAAAAGTACAAGAAGGTTTAGAAACTGGAATAACAGGTGATTTTTTAGCAATGGACATAAGACAAGCCATGTATCATTTAGGAACTATTACAGGAGAAGTTTCTACCGATGATTTACTTGGTAATATTTTTGCTAACTTTTGTATTGGAAAGTAACTAATACAAACAAAAGAAATAAAAAACCACTAAAAACCTTATTGAAACAACTGTTTTAATAGGGTTTTTCATTCTCACTACTTATTGTTGTTTTGTATTACTATGTGTTTATTCGTATAGTTTTGTACCTTTGTTGTACCTCGAAAGGATTAGGTCGCTAATTTGTACCTCAATCCTCTTTTTTTGGCACAAGGTGGCACACTAAGACACACATAGGCACATAGAGACACACAAAATGAGTTCAAACATTGAAATACTAAGGATTTGTAAGCATTGTAGTATAGAATTTACTGCAAAGACTACGGTTACAAAGTATTGTTCTCATAAGTGTAGCCAAAGAGCCTACAAGCAAAGAAAGAGAGAAGAAAAAATACACGTTTCTAATACTGAAACAAGTTATGTAATATCTCAACCAATAGAAGAGCTTAAAATCAAGCCATTTCTGAGTATAACAGATACTTGTAAGCTTTTGGGGGTAAGTAGGCGTACTGTTTATAGAATGATAGAACGTAAAGAGTTAGTTGTTGCAAAAGCAGGAACAAGAACAATAATAAGAAGGGCTGATATTGATGAGCTTTTTGGCAAACCAATACCAGTAAGAGTAAGAAAAGAACCTCAACCAGTAACCGAGTTCTATACAGTAAAAGAGGTTCAAGAAAAGTACTCAATCAAATACGGACGTTTGAGTACAATTATTAAGCAAAATAGAATACCTAAAACCATTCATAACGGTAAACTCAATGTATCAAAAAAGCATTTAGACAAATACTTTGATAAAGTAAGAAATGATGTAAGTAGTATTACAGAATGGTACACGGTAACTGAGATACAAGATAAATACGGTTTAACCCGAGACCAAGTTTATAGTAGGTCAAACGATAACAATATACCCAAGCAAAGACTGGGTAAGTATGTGAAAATTTCAAAACTACACTTTGACGAATTATTTGTTATAGGTATATAAATTAGAATTATGAGTTACAAAGTAAAACTAAGAGAAAAGAAAATTAACGGAGGTAAAAAGTCTTTATACCTTGACTTCTATCCACCTATACCGTTAAAACCATCTCACTACAAAAAGAATAAAAAGGGGGAGTTAATTACAACTACTCGTAGGGAGTTTTTAGGTAGCTACATCCTTGAGAAGCCAAAGAACCAACTTGAAAGAAATGAAAACGAACAAAAGTTACGTATAGCAAGAGAAATAAGAAGGATAAGAGAAAATAATTTAAACAAACCCGAAATATACACAGAAGATGAGAAAGAGAAATTAAGGCTAAAAGAACTGGGGGAGTTGAACTTTGTACTATATTTTGAAAAGTTAATGAACAAGCGTACTGGCTCAAATTATAGTAACTGGCGTTCGACTTATAATTACTTGAAAATGTTTACTAATGGAAGTTTAAAATTTAATGAGATTGATGTTATAAAGTTAGAAGAGTTTAGAGACTTTCTTTTAACAACGAATAGCATAAGAAGCAAAAAAGTAAACCTATCCCAAAACTCAGCCGTTTCCTACTTTAATAAAGTAAAAGCCACACTTAAACAAGCATTTAAAGAAGGGTTATTACAAGTTGACGTAAATAGTAGAGTAAGCTCTATAAAAACAGTAGAAACAAGAAGAGCTTTTTTAACCGAAGAAGAGTTAAATAAGCTAATTAAAACACCTTGTAGAAACAAATTAATTAAACAAGTTGCTTTATTTTCTGCATTAACTGGATTAAGGTTTTC
>WFNC01000626.1 GCA_015488785.1 Flavobacteriales bacterium
GAAAATTCATCATTTTTTCGAGTATAAGGGTAATAAAAAATAGGCTCTTCTGATTCTGAATTAACAACATCAATAGCAATTGCATCCATTTTAGGACTGTCAGCATCGATCTTAAATTGAACCTCAAAAACCGTAGCGTAAGCTAAAATTTCTCCTTTTTTAAATTCTGCGACTAAATATTTTAATAGGTATTCTACAACTTGCCCATTCTTTGTACTGTTTTTATTTTCTGGCTCCAATTCTAATGGGTGTACTTGCCCTGTTTTAGAAATAAACGCAGCAAATGGGTAGAAATCTTTTGTTTCGTGAAGTAATTCCTTAGAAAAATTAGAGCAGTGGTCGATTAGTTCTTTTGTGTATTCTGGCATGTTTTTATTACTTTGAAAATAATTTTTATTTGTTGTAATTGAAGCTTAAAATTAAACCACATAAAATGATTCTTTTACAAAAGTAGAAGTTATTCATTAAAAATACTTTAAAATCAAATTTAATTCGGAAATTTGAGGCTAATAATGGGAAAGAAAAAATCAAAGAAAAATAAAGCACCAAAAGTAGAGGAAGTTTTCCATGCAATAAAAATATTGTGTGTAATGAGTTTCGTTGGCTTTATTCTAGCAATACTCGTCGATACAGGGAATTATATGTCGTTTAGTAGTGTCGAAGAATTGAAGACTGCTATAAATCAAGCGCCTTACGAAAAGTTAGAAACAACTATCGATAAATTTGAATCGGTAGGTTTAGATGTTTCACAAAGTGGTTTGGATAGGGTTGCGTTTATGTACCTTGTAAGAACGCTGATTGATATCTTAGCTATGGTTGGAGTTGTACTGATGTTTTTTGAAATAAGAAAAGGATTAATTATTTATACTATTTTTCAATTTATTTATGTTCTTGTTCCTTTTTTATTTTTTGGAGGTGTTGCGTTAGTTGTAATACCTTATAAATCGGTTGCAATTACATTAATCTACGTAGCGTTATTTACTTCACAAAGAAAATATTTAGTAAAATGACAGATGAACCAAAAGAAATATCAATGTTAATTAGAAATTTGAGATTGATTAAACATATCTTTTTAGGGAAAAAAAATCCGCCTTTATTCTTGAAAGTGATTTCAATCGTTGCAGCTGTTTGGAGTTTTCTAAATATAATTGTTATTTCAGGATTATTATTTTTATTAATGGTAAGTCCCAATGTTGATGTTTTAAATGACTTAAATGCAATAGATCAAAAATTTTACATCTCTTATGTTGGTTTACATTTTATAGCTATAGTTGGTATTATGTTAATCTGGAGAAGGAATTTAATGGGCTTTTACATCTTTACATTTGTTAATTTATTAATGCCCTTTTGGTTGTCGTTTTTCTTGCCTGTATTTACCTTTAATGTTTATTGGTTAATTCCTACTGTAGGTTTTATTATTTTATTTGGAGTTAATTGGAGTGTTTTTAATAAAGAGAACGCGAATGGAAAAGAAGTAAAAGTAGAATTAAAAAAGAATGTAGATGAGGTTTAATACTATTTTTATTGTTCTGTTTTTTGTACTAATAAGCTTACTTTCAACAGCTCAAGAAGATACCATTTTGGTTAAAAATGAAGTCTATAAGCCACCTGTACCTGTCGAAATAATGCTAGGAAACGAAGCTTTGCTGTTCAAAATGGTCGTTACAAAACCAATTTATAATAGTAAGTTTAAGTTTTATAATTTAATGACTTTTGAATCTAATTTTATTAACAGTTCAGCAACTAATATTTTCAATCAAACAGTTGTTTTTTATGATGTTTTTTCAAAGTTTAGCGTAGGAATTGGAAGTAATTATAGCTCATACAGTAACTTAAAACCTGTCGCTTCGGTGCTCTATTCAAACTTCACTTCTAATAGAGGGTTTATCCTTCAGCCATCTATGGTTTTAGAAAAAAATGGAGCAAAAGAATTGTTTTCAATGTTTGAATATACCTATGTTTTTCATCCAAAATTCAAAGGATATTTTAGATTAGACGCATTTACCTCTTGGCAAAAAAGACATGAGTTTAGTTACCTCAATTGGCGAGTTGGAATAAATTCTAGAGTTGGTAGATTTGGACCTGCAATAACGATTCAGTTTGTAGGTGATAAAGCTTATCAGTTTTACAATTTTGGAGCTTTTTATAATATTTCGATTTAATCAATTTTTAATTATGTGGAGTAAAATACCTGTTTACATCAAGTTTATTTTGAGTCATTATGTTTTAAGCGTTTTGTTTCTTTTTGTTTTTAGACTTCTATTATTTTTTACATACACATTAGTGCACGCCACAAAAGTCTCAGACGGAAATGAAGCTTATCTATTCGGAAAAGCATTTTTAATCGGACTTCAATTCGATACCGTTATAATGGGGTATATTTTGGCTTTGCCCTTATTGATTTTAACCATTTTTTCGTTTTTTGGAAAAGTGGACAAACTCTTAAAGCCAATCACCTATTTTATCTATAGTTTAACATTGTTTTCTTTCTTTATTTCGTCCGCAGATATACCGTATTTCAATTATAACTTTGCACGAATATCGGCGGTGGTTTTAGCGTCAGCTTCCGATTCCAATATTATCTTTCACATGATTATAGAAGAAGTGAGCTATGCCATCTATTTCTTAGTTTGGTTTGTAATGTTTGGACTTTATGTAATAATATATCGTAAAATATTGAAAAAAATAAGGCAAATAGAAAACGTTAAAATACCATTTGTTTCTCATTTATTAATTGCTCTTTTGGGATTAGGTTTAGTCTTTTTTGCAATCAGAGGGCGAGTCGATAGTCCAATCAGAATAAATCATTCGTTTTTTTGTAATAATTCTTTTTATAATCAATTGGGCTTGAATCCAACGTTTGTGTTACTCAAAAGCCTAAAACAAGATCAGTCCATTAAAATATTAGATGATAAAGTGGCGATCAATAATGTGAAAACTCAATTGGAAATTACATCCGATTTAGGACTAAATTCTCCATTGGCAAGAAAAGTAGCTCCCAGTCAGCCTAGAATTAAAAAAAACATAGTTTTAGTGATTATGGAAAGCATGACGGCTAACAAATTAGAGCGTTTTGGAAACAAAGATAATCTAACTCCTTTTTTAGATAGCTTAGCTAAAGTGTCTTACAGTTTCGATAATATTTACTCCGCAGGTTTTCATACTTGTAACGGGATTTTTTCGACCTTGTATTCTTATCCAACTGTGTTAAGAGAGCGCCCAATGAGTGCTTTAAATATGAAATATTTCAATAGTCTGCCTCGAGTTTTTAAAGACTTAGGTTATGAAAATAATTTCTTCACAACAGGAAGTCAAACATTTGATAACGTAGGCGCTTTTTTGAGTCATAA
>WFNC01000627.1 GCA_015488785.1 Flavobacteriales bacterium
CCACAAGTTCCAGTTCCTCCTCCACCTGAATTCGGTGTACAAGTTACATTTAAAGTATAAGCCCCTTCTACTGCTGGTGCAGCTCCAAATCCATCAACTACGATATAATATGTTCCTGCTGCTAAACTTGTTGCGGTTGCAAAATTATCACCTCTTGCTAAACAGTTTGTTGCGTTACAGGCTGACAAAATATGAACATCTAAATCGACACTCATTCCAGATAACGTTGCTGTTATATCTGATGCTTGTGTTAATGTAATGGTATGTATTTTTTCTTTTCCTTCTTCTGCTTTACTCATATCACAACTATATGCATCAAAGTTTGACTGACCATCTGTTGTCGTTCCACTAAAAGGAGTTCCACATGTTAAAGCGATTGGACTTCCACAAGTTCCTGTTCCTCCTCCACCTGAATTCGGTGTACAAGTTACATTTAAAGTATAAGCTCCCTCTACTGCAGGAGCTGCTCCAAATCCATCGACTACGATATAATATGTTCCTGCGGCTAAACTTGTTGCGGTTGCAAAATTATCGCCTCTTGCTAAACAGTTTGTTGCATTACAGGCTGACAAAATATGAACATCTAAATCGACACTCATTCCAGATAACGTTGCTGTTATATCTGATGCTTGTGTTAATGTTATCGTATGTATTTTTTCTTTTCCTTCTTCTGCTTTACTCATATCACAACTGTAAGCGTCAAAGTTTGACTGACCATCTGTTGTTGTTCCTGTATAAGGTGTTCCACATGTTAAAGCGATTGGATTATTACAATCTCCTACTGTTGAAGATACTGGACAAGAAACATTAAGCGTATAAGCTCCTACATCTACTGCTTCATCTCCATCGACAACAATAAAATACTGTTGTCCCGCTACTGCATTAGAAATACTAGAGGTAATAGAAGTTCCCAAACTCGCAGTAGTAATATCCAAACATGTATTAGCATCACAAGCTGACAAAATTCCTACCTCTAAATCAATTCCACTTGGACGAGTCATTGTAACTGATAAATTTCCATTTCCAGGAGAGGTTATCACATGAATTACTTCTGGTCCGATTTTATCAATATTTGAACAACTATAATAAGAATAATTATTTGGAAATCCTTGTGTAGAACCCGAATAATCAGTTCCACAAGTAAGAGGTATTGGACTACTACAACTACCTGACGTATTATTCGATGTACAAGTTACATTTAAAGTATAAGCTCCTTCTACTGCGGGAGCAGCCCCAAATCCATCAACTACTACATAATATGTTCCTGCTGCTAAAGCTGTTGCTGTTGCAAAATTATCGCCTCTAGCTAAACAGCTTGTGGTATTACATGCTGATAAAATATGAACATCTAAATCTACACTCATTCCAGATAATGTTGCTGTTATATCTGATGTTTGTGTTAATGTAATGGTATGTATTTTTTCTTTTCCTTCTTCTGCTTTACTCATATCACAACTATATGCATCAAAGTTTGATTGACCATCTGTTGTCGTTCCACTAAAGGGTGTTCCACATGTTAAAGCGATTGGACTTCCACAAGTTCCTGTTCCTCCTCCACCAGAATTAGGTGTACAAGTCACATTCAAAGTATAAGCTCCCTCTACAGCTGGTGCAGGTCCAAATCCATCGACAACGATATAATATGTTCCTGCTGCTAAACTTGTTGCGGTTGCAAAATTATCGCCTCTTGCCAAACAGTTCGTTGCGTTACATGCTGATAAAATATGAACGTCTAAATCGACACTCATTCCTGATAACGTTGCTGTTATATCTGATGTTTGTGTTAAGGTAATGGTATGTATTTTCTCTTTTCCTTCTTCTGCTTTACTCATATCACAACTATATGCATCAAAGTTTGATTGACCATCTGTTGTCGTTCCCGTGAAAGGTGTTCCGCATGTTAAAGCGATTGGACTTCCACAAGTTCCTGTATTACCGCTTGAAGAAGGTGTACAATCAACAGTTAAATCATAAGAACCTTCTGGCATTTGACCTCCTCCTGTGTAGCCATCAACAATGACATAATAAGTTCCAACTGACAAACCTGTTGCCGTTGCTACATTATCTCCTCTAGCAATACATGAGGCAGCACTACAAGAAGATAGAATATAAACATCTAAATCTACTCCATTTAAATTAGCCAAAGTTGCTGTAAGTGTACCTGGAGTAGTTAAGCCTATAACATGCACAATTTCTTTTCCTCCCTCCGCTTGAGTTCCACAATTATAGGTATTAAAATTGGATAATCCATTTGAAGTATTTCCTGAATAGGTTGTTCCGCAGGTTAATGATATTGGAGCTCCACAACTACCTTGAGTAGAACTAGAAGTATTACAAGTTACCGTTAGTGTATAACTTCCAGAAGGAGCACTCCCTCCCCCTGTATATCCATCAACAACAATATAATATGTCCCTGCTCCTAAACCATTTGCAGTTGCAGAGTTATCTCCTCTAGCCAAACAAGATGTAGCACTACATGAAGATAATATATGAACATCTAAATCTACACCACCCAAATTTGTTAAAGTTGCCGTTATGTCAGAAGCTTGAGAAAATGATATTGTATGTACTTTCTCTTTCTCAGCTTCTTGTTGATTACCAGTACAACTATAAGAATTAAATATTTGTTGCCCTCCTGTCGCTGTTGTCCCGTTATACGCTACTCCGCAAGTCAATGGAACAGGATCATTACAATCTCCAACTTGAGCAGAGGAACTTGAAATTAATCCAATGTAAAAAAGAGCTATAAAAGCCTTCATCCCTATTTGTAAATTCTTTATCATATCTGTGTTTTTAATATCTGACTAACAAATTAACATCAATTTGTTAACAAAAGCAAATTAGTTTCTTAACATCTATCAAAAAGATGAAAACTACCTCCTAATAATTCTTTAATTCTTAATAAAATAATACCTTTATCAAATGGCTCAAAAAGTTCTATTAATAACACCTCCTTTTACACAGTTAAATACTCCCTATCCCGCAACTTGCTATATAAAAGGTTTTTTAGACAGTCAAAATATTGATACCTATCAATGCGATTTAAGTATTGAATTGTTTAATACTATTTTTACAAAAAAGAATATTGCTCGAATTTTCAATGTAGCCAAATCATTAGAAGAAATAAGCTTTCTCCAAATTTGGAATCAAAGAGAAGAATATATTAATAAAGTAGATACGGTTATCCGTTTTCTAAAGAAACATGAAACTACTGCAGCTTATCAAATATTACACCCCTCATTTTTACCAAAAGCTCATCGTTTCGAAAAAATGGAAGAAGATTTATCTTGGGCATTTGGAAATTTAGGTATTCTAGACAAAGCAAAACATATTGCAACCCTTTTTATTGAAGAATTAGGTGATTTTATAAAAGCAAATGTTGATGAATTTTTCTCTTTCACCAAATATGCCGAAAAACTTTCGGAATCTGCAAGTAGCTTCGACCAAATTGACGAGTATCTGTCTTATGAAACAACTTTAATTGAAAATGAATTATTGATTTTAATGGGACAAAAAATGGAACTGTACAACCCTACTTTAGTTTGCTTTACAATTCCATTTCCTGGTAATTTATTTGCAGCCTTACGTTGTTCTCAATTTTTAAAAACAAATTTTCCAGAAGTTAAAATTGTTTTTGGAGGGGGGTATTGTAATACAGAACTACGATCACTTAACGATATTCGAATTTTCAAATACGTTGACTTTATAACTTTAGACAACGGTGAAGCCCCTCTTTTAAAACTTATAAAATTCTTAGACTGTGAAATAGAAGAAAAGGCGTTAGAGAGAACTTTCCTTCTTAAGAATAATCAAGTCTATTTTCAAAACAAAACTCCAAATACAGTTTTTAAACATCGAGATTTACCTGCTCCTAGTTACAAGGACTTACATCACAATTCTTACCTCTCATTTTTAGATGTAATGAATCCAATGCATAGGCTTTGGAGTGATGGAAGGTGGAATAAACTTACAATATCTTTAGGTTGTTACTGGAGTCAATGCACATTTTGCGATGTCTCTTTACCTTATATCAATGACTATGAAATTACGACTGCAGATAAAATTATTGATAAAATTATTTCCATTATTAAAGAAACTGGAACTACGGGATTTCATTTTGTCGATGAAGCTGCTCCACCAAAGATTTTAAGAGCATTGGCCAATAAACTAATCGAGCGCAAAGTTTACATTACTTGGTGGACAAATATCCGTTTCGAGAAAACTTTTTCGGCAGAACTATGCGAACTTCTTGCAAAGTCTGGATGTATTGCAATAACAGGAGGATTAGAAGTAGCCTCTGATCGACTTTTAGCTAAAATGAAAAAAGGTGTTGACATTGAACAAGTTGCTAGAGTTACCAATAATTTTGCGAATGCTAATGTTATGGTTCACGCATATTTGATGTATGGCTTCCCTACCGAAACAGATTTAGAGACTGTAAATTCATTAGAAGTTGTTCGTCAATTATTTGCCAATGGATGTATTCATTCTGCATTTTGGCACCAATTCTCTACCACAGTTCACAGTCCGATTGGAAAGAATCCTGATGATTTTGGAATTAGTATTCTAGGTCCTAAATTTGAAGGCTTTGCCGAAAACGACCTTCATCACGAAGATTTAGAAGGGACATTTCACTCGGACTACAACGAAGGATTAAACCTAGCTTTAAATAATTACCTTAATGGATTAGGATTAGAAAACGAGATTCAAGATTGGTTTGACTTTGAAATTGAACAAATTACAATTCCTTCTGACTTAATCGAAAATGCGATTGCTCAAGCTGAATAAACTTTCTCCAGCTAATTCATTCCTAAAATAAAATTAAGATAAGACTTGCCTCCTCCTTTTTATTACCAGTAAAAAGAAAGAGCAAAAAACAGACAACCGTTAGTAATTTACCTCAAACAAAGCTACATAAGAGAATAAAATCACTTACTTCAATAAACAGCTAAAAAACACTCAATAAATGGTTTACATTTGATCTTTCTTTCTCCCCAAAAGTTATGTATAGTAGTAACTACTTTCCTTTTAGCAATTCAATTTTAACAAACTGAAACTTTTCATATAAATTTCTATTCTTCTTGAAATCATGTTTATAATTGGGTCCTTGTACTTTAGCTGTTTCTTCAAAAGTAATTTTACCAGCAATATCAATACCTTTCGATTTAAAATATTCTTCAATTTCACCTCTCGAAACTGAAGCTCTTTTATTTGCTAACTTTTCATTGGTTCCAAATGTACGCGTTGGAACTTTAGATGCGCTTGCTTCAATTTTAACAATTAGTTTTCCTTCTTTTTTCAATAACTTTTCAAAATCTGTCATAAAAGACATAAAGCGTTGATCATTTGTAATCTTATTTTGATTATACCCAAAGAAACGCTCAAATTTTGTATCTACTAACGAGACTAAATCAATATCAATTCGCTCATTTATTTCATTATAAAGCGAACTCGATTTATCGAAATTAGAAAGACTTCCTAGCGTTAAATCAGCATCGTTATTATCAAAGTCAGACTGAATAGTTAATGTATTTGCATTGTTCTCTCCATCTTTATTGATTAAAGACTCTAAAGCGATTAATTGAATTGATGAGATATCTTTATCTTGTTCTGGAACTGTAAACTCACTAGAAAAAGACTGATTATCTTCACTTCCTTCAACTTTTATTAAGTATGTTTTATTGTTTAATAAAGTAACATTGTATGCTCCAGTCTTAGCATCTGGCTTGATTCTTTTCACTTCTTTACCTGTTTCTTTATCTATAAAAACAATGTCAACATCTGCAGGTGAGTTATCATTTTTATAAATCGCTAATCCATCAAAAACAGTTTCATAAGGTTTATAGAAGATTTCAAAGATATCCATATCTCCTATCGACCCATTTCTATTAGAAGAAATAAACCCATGTCTTTCATCATTACTAATATCAATAAAAATATCATCCGCTAAAGAATTATATGGTTCAGCCATACGAACTGCCTTAGCATCTTCGTCTGTCAAGTCTAATTTAAAGAAATCATATCCTCCCATACTATTATGACCTTTAGATGAGAAATAAAGTGTTTTTCCATCTCTAGAAACAAAAGGACCATCTTCATCAAAAGCAGTATTGACAGCTAAATTTTTTGGCTTAGACCATTCTCCATCAGCTCCTAATTCTGCCGTATAAATATCTTTTCCTCCTTTTCCTATTTTTTGTTTATGC
>WFNC01000628.1 GCA_015488785.1 Flavobacteriales bacterium
ATTGATAGTTGGGAAACTCAAATTAAATACTTAGGAAATAATATACCATACAAAGATGGGAGGGGGTATGTTTACCCTTTGATAAATTACGGTTATGATAATGATTTAGATACCTATGATACTACGGAATTACAGCCAGCATTTTTTGCTAAAGAATTGTTTGATAGAATTTTTAAAGATGCAGGATTTACCTATACTTCGAGTTTTTTAAATTCTAATCCAAGATTTAAAAAAGCTATAATTCCATTTGTAGGGAAAGAATTTGGATTGACTGATACTCAAATAAAACAAAGGATATTCAAAGCTAAAAGCCCATTATTTATAAATATGGATGACCCTTTAAACTATTACCAATCAATGTCTTTCGTTAGATATTCGCAGGAATTACAAGATGTAGGTAATAATCACAACACATCATTAGGTACATGGACTGTAAGCAATAACGGAGTTTACAATATAAATTCTTCAATGGTTTTGTATGCAGAATTTACACCGATAGGAAATACTCTTCCTGTTAAGATAATAGGACGTACTAGAGTTATTGTACGAGTAATTAAAAACAACACTGTATTAGGTAGTAGAATTATGTTTATTCATCCACCCGCTGGACTTGAAATACAACCTAATTCTACTTATACAACATCTGTTAACCCTACTTCTCAAAATTTAGAATATTCAGGGAATGGAGGTTCACGCCCAAATGATGCCGTGTTAAATTTAACAAATGTACAACTGTCAGTTGGCGATGTTATTAAAGTTAGAGTAGATACTCAATCGTTTACAAATCATGATGGGAATGAGATATTCCAAGATTCGAATGGAGTTAAGTATCTTCAAGACGTAACATTGAAAATAGATAGTGGTTTGTTTAAAAATTCAGTAGTTAACACTTCGGTAACTTATGGCGATTTGATAGAAATGGAATTAGCCGTACCCAAGAAAATAAAACAATTAGATTTTGTATTGAGTATATTCAAGATGTTTAATTTATTCGTTTACAAAAACCCTAATAAATTAAATGATTTCTTCATTGAGCCTAGAGATGATTTTTACAATAGTGAGGTTGTAGATTGGAGCGAAAAACTAGACGTATCAAAAAAGTTGAAAATTCTACCAATGGGTTTAAAAACTGCTAAAAATTATTTATTCCAATATAAAAAAGACAAAGATTATTACAACGATTCTTATTTAGGAAATTATGGCGAAAATTACGGAACTAAAGATTTTATTCTAGATAATGATTTCGCAACGAATAGTAATAAAACCGAATTGATTTTTTCTCCTACTCCAATAGTAGGGCAAGTCACAAATGACCGAGTAGTTCCAACAATTATAAAAGCCGATGCGAATGGTGTTGTTAGTAGATTTCAAGGAAACATAAGGATATTAATTTACGGAGGTTTAATTCCTACGACTACATTATGGACGTTTGGAAATGTAACACTTGACAAATACCCTTATTGTGGGCATTTTGATAATCCTTTTAATCCTACTTTTGATATTAATTTTGATTTACCTAAAGAAATTTATTATGATTCAACTTACAACACAATCACGTTAACAGATGACAATTTGTATAATAGATTTTGGAAAAAGTACATTGAAGAAATTACAGATAAAAACAGTAAATTAGTTAGTGGTTACTTTTACTTAACGCCTAACGATGTTTCAGGATTAGATTTTAAAAAACAATATTTCTTTAATAATTCATACTTCAGATTACATAAATTAGAAAATTACAACCCTAGCGATGTTTCATTGACTAAGTGTACTTTTTTAAAATTAAAAAATAAAGACGCTTTCATTCCTAGCATTGGGGTAGTTGGTGGCGGTGTAGATGTTGCAATAGGAAGTTCGAAAAGTCCACAAGTCAACACGACGAATAGCGGGTTAGTAGATGGTAATAGTTACAACACTAAGCAAGCTATCATAGTAGGTAAGTCGAATATAGTTAGTTATGGGTCTAAGTCAATTAACGTTCAAGGAAACGGAAATGTAATAAGTGACCAATGTAAGAACGTAGTAATTAACGGAAATGATAACACGGTTATAGCGGGAGTTAACAATGTGCAGTTAATTAATACAAGCGGTGTAACAGTTACGGAAAGCAACACAATTTATATAAATGGTCAAGGTCAAGGCACAAGTAATATTTTATCAATTGGGAAAGCTCACGTTATAGGAGTTTCAAATAAATACATTGTAGCCGATACAGATAGCGGACTTGTAGAAGTTGAATTACCAACAGCTTATGGGAATGCAGGTATTGAAATATCATTTAAAAATATAGGAAGCAATGGAATATTAATATCTGTTTTAGCGGGGCAAAAAATAGAAAGCAATCCAACATATACAGTAAATTCAAGTAAAAGCGTAACAGTTTTTAGTAGTGGTCAAAATTGGTTAATAAAGTAAATTAGATGAGCGAAACAATAGCAATAGAAGTTGAAGTTGACGGCAAAAAAGCGGGGCAAACTTTAGGTGGATTAAAAAAAGAGTTTGAAAGTTTAAACGCTCAAATTGAGAATGTAGATGTAAATTCTAAGGAGTTTAAGAAATTGCAGGCTCAAATAGTTAAGACTGGCGGTAAGGTTAAGAACTTAGAACTTTCTATGGAAAGTCTAAACAGTGAGGGGGTTGCATCAGCCGTTGGAGGACTTGCGGGAGGGATTGGAGGTGTTACGTCCGCCCTTGTCCTTATGGGTGGGGAAAACGAAACCGTAAAAGAAATGACCGAAAACATACAATTAGCGATGGCGATTAGTATGGGGTTAAAGGGAGCTATTGAGGGGGCGTCATTTGGGTATAAATTGTTTAACAATGTTTTAAAAACGAATGCGGTTGTAATGCGACTAGCAGGTATGGGCGCTAGTTTCTTTGGTAAAGCATTAATAGCTACGGGGATTGGGGCTATTGTAGTAGGCTTAGGTTTGTTAGTTGCTAACTTTGATTCAGTTTCAAAGTACGCTAAAAAGGCAGGAGATTATATGTATAAATTCTTCAAGCCACAGATAGATTTAGTTATTTCGGCATTGCAATATTTGGGAATTATAGAAACCGAAAACGAAAAGATAGTTAGAGAAGCGCAGGAAAGCATAATCAAATCGTATGGAGATAGAGCCGAAGCATTAAAGAATTTAAAGGACGAAATTATAAGTACTTACGATGCAGAATTGAGGGGTATAAATAGACAAATTGCCTTGGCGAAAGCACAAGGAAAGAATACTTCACAATTAGAGGAGGAGCGAATGAAAATTAAAATTCAATCTTCATTAAAAGAAACTCAATTAACAGCAAATCGAATTGCATCATTAATGCAGGAATTGGAAGTTAAGAAGTTATCGGGGAAATTCGACAAAGAAAAATTAGATGAGTTGCAAAAATCTATTGACAAGGAAATTGACATACAAGCGAAAGCACAAATTAAATTCCAAGATTCAGAAAATAATTTGAAGGTATTTTATGAAAGTGAAAGAACTGAGAATCGAAGAAAATACAAAGAGCATAACGAAAAGAAATTAGCCGAGCAGAAAGCATTTAACGAGAAATTAAAAGAAGAAGAGAAAGCGTCACAAGATGAAGTTTTCCAACAGTTTTTAGATACTTTGAAAAAAGAAGAAGAAGAAAAGAAACTATGGGCTGATGGATTGAGAGAAGAAAAATTAATAATAGATGAAGAAACAGAGCTTGAAGATTGGCAAATAGAAGAGCAACGTTTAGATAAACTAAATCAGTTAAAAAAACAAAAAGAAGCCGAAGATTTAGAGAACAAAAAGAAAGCTCAAAAAAAACGTGACGATTTAATTAACAACGGTTTAGCAAATGCAAGCAAATCTTTAACAATGCTATCAGATTTGAACACGGCAATTTTAAATAAAGATTTAGCAAATGCAGGAAATAATGAGAATTTAAAAGAGAAGTTAAGAAAAGAAAGTTTTGAGCGAGAAAAGAAAATGAACATCGCTAAAGCTTTAATTAATGGAGCGCAAGCCGTAATGATAGCACTCGCAAGTTCGCCACCTCCACTAAGTTACATCTTAGCTGCGGGTACAGGAGTGATGACAGCCCTACAAGTTAACGCAATTAAGAAAACAAAGTACAGCGGTGGAAGTTCTAGCATTCCAAGTCTAGGAAGTTCGGCAAGTGCAGGAGGTTCAGCAGGAGGAGGAGTAAACATAAACCCAGTCAGTAATACTAGCACAACAATAGGAGACCAAAAAGTATTTGTAACAGAATCAGACATCACAAGCACTCAAAATAGCGTAGAAGCAATCGAAAAACAATCAACATTTTAAAAATAGAATTATGAAATTATACGAATTAATAATAAACGAAGAAGAAGACAGTGGTGTTGAATATATAGCGTTGGTAGATGCTCCAGCAATAGAAAGCAATTGGCAAATGTTCGGAAAACAAAAGCAACAATTCACAATTGAGAGCGAAGAAAAAAGATTAATTAGCGGTTACTTAATGAAAGCCGATTTACCTATTCTAAGAGTTCACAATGGGGAGGAATTTCACGTGGTTTTTAAGTCCGAAACTGTAATCGAAATAGTAAAAAAGTTTATGAAAAACGGATTTACAACTAATACAAATTTAAGCCACGACAAGAACCAATTAGCCGAGGGGGTTTATTTGATTGAAAGTTTAATTGTAGATTCAGAACGTGGAACTAAAGCGCCTAATGGCTTTGAAGATGCGCCAAATGGTAGTTGGTTTGGTACGATGTTCGTCGAAAATGATAAGATATGGGATGAAATTAAAAGCGGTAAATTCAAAGGGTTTTCTGTCGAGGGTATGTTTTTGCAAAGAAAATCTATCGACGTTGACGAAGAGAAGATTAACCAAATTAAAGAGGTTATAAAAGATTTTTTCAAATAAAAACGTGCAACTTGTTTTTTAAAATCCACTATAAAGTATGACAAACAAAGAAGCAATAGCAAATTTTAAAAAGATACTTTTCGGAGAAGATAAAGTAACCGAAAAATTCGAAGAAGTTTCTTTGTCTGACGATTCAAAGATACAAGTTGAGCCAACTATTGAAGTTGGGGCGGTTGTTTCTGTTGTAGATTCGGAGGGGGTGGTGACACCTCTTCCTGATGAAACTTACGAACTTTCGGACAAAAGAAAAATCATTGTAAAAGATGGTAAAATTGAGAGCATCGATGATGTTCAAGAAGAAGCCGAAGAAATGGGCGAAACTGTTACTCAGGAAGAAGTAAACCAAATGATACAAGCAATTGAATCAATGTTTAAATCTGAATTAGAATCTGTTAAATCTGATTTTTCAGCTTACAAAAAAGAAGTCAAAGAAAACAACGCAAAAGTAAATAAAGCGTTATTTGAAACTTTGGAAGTTTTCGGCAAAGAGCCAAACGAAACGCCACCGAAAAAAAAGGGAGGAGTTCAAACGAAACGAAAAAATGCTTTTCACTAAAAAATAAAACAAATGAGTTTTGATACTACTGGCTTACAAGCCTATACAGAAGAACAGCCTAATGAGTTGTTAACTAAATTACAAGTTGAGGGCGGACTTGCATCTGTTGTTGCAATGCAGACAGGAATAAAAGGAACGCAAAATCTTCACATCTTAGATAGTACGGTTACTTTCGGCGATGATGATTGCAACCCTGTTTATACAGATTCAGCTATTTTGACTAACCGTAAAATTACAGTTGGAAAAATAGCAGTTAATAACAAGTTATGCGCTAAAGATTTGCAGAGTTTTTATACTCAACAAATGATGAAAAAAGGAAATTCAGGAGATGAAGAAATTCCTTTAGCAATTGAAACCGCATGGCTTGAATTACAAGCAAACAAAATTCAAAACGCTTTAGCGAAATCTGATTTTCAGGGAGATACTGCAAGTTTAAATGTAAACTTAAACAAGTATGACGGTTTGCTTAAAATTCTTGACGGTGCAGGAGGTGCAGTTATTGACGGAAATACAGCAGGAGTAACAGCGGTTACGGTTGCGAATATTTTAGATGTTCTTGAAGCTGTGTACATGGCTAGAACTGATGAGATGAGCGAAAAAACAGATTTATCGTTATGGATTCCTAAACATTTTCACGATTTATATGTTTCAGCTTTGAAGAATGCGAATTTATTCCATTACAAGGCTGACGATAACACATCTAAATTGTACGGTACTGATGTGACTTTACGCCCAACGGTTGGACTTTCGGGAGTTGCTGAAATGGTTTTAGCTTCTGATGAGAATATAATCATAGGAGTAGATGGAGATCTTGACGACGAAGATATTAAAGTAATCTTTGACCCTATCAATGATTTGACTTTGTACAAAGCTAAATTTAAAAGAGGTGTTCAAGTTGCTTTTCCTGACCAAATCGTCAGATATAAAAACGTTTAAAAAACGTTTGATTAATTAACTTTAAAAAGGGGTAAGTATAATTGCTTACCCCTTTTTTTTAATACAAAAAATTATGAGTTGTGAATTAACAGCAGGAAGTTTGGTTTCTTGCCGAGATAGTATCGGAGGAATTAAACAAGTTTTGATAGCGAATTTTAATAATGTTGTTTTTGACGGAGCAAATGGAGTTTTTACTTCATTAACACAAGTTGCCTCAACGTCTTTTTTTAAGCATGAATTAGAAAAAGAAAACGCAACAGCGACGGAAACCGAAACGTCAAGTTTTGAGAATGGAACTACTTTTTACGAAAGTGAATTGTCATTTTCAATTAAGAAAATAAATTCAGTTGACCGTAACAATTTGAGATTGTTAGCTTTGTCAAGATTGTTTATTATTTTCCAAGACAATAACGGTAAATACTGGACTTTCGGCGCAGGATATGGGGCTAATATGCTTAGTAGAACCTCGGAGTTTGGGAAAGCTTTTGCAGACATGAATGGTTATAATCTTACTTTTTCATCTAAAGAAAAATACCCAATGTACGAGGTTGACCAAGCTACTATCGACGCTCTAACTATTGCTTAATAGTTATATTTTAAATAAAAAAAAGCACTTAATTAATTTTTAAGTGCTTTTTTTTGCAACTGTATTAAAAAAACCCATTATAAAGTAATGATTGTTTTAAATAGAAATACAGAGAATAAAAATATAGTAGTAACCTTAACGGAATTTACGACTATACAAAATCCTACATTTTTATTTGAATTTATAAACGACACAACAAGCGAGAAGTTCTATGTTATTAGCTTAGATTTGTCGGCACATCGTGAACGTTACAACTTGTTTAATATTACAGAGGGGTTTAATGATGTTTTAAACGGTTCTGTCAAATTGGGAGCAATAGGATTTTATATGTACAACGTTTACGAACAACAAGGTTCAAGTTTAAGTCCTTTAGGCTTGAATAAAGTTGAGAGTGGTAAAATGAAATTAGTCGCACCTAAAGAGGTAGTATCAGAGCATTTGCAAGATTCAGAATTTACAGTATATGAAAGATAATAGATTGACAATTTTAAAGTTTGATGCGGTTAAACCTCCAATATTCAAAGAGGTTAAAGGGAAAGATTACGTTCTTTATGGAACAGATAAAAAATTCTATAATAGATACCCTGACTTCTTAATTAGCTTGTACAATGAGAGTTCTATACATAACGCTATAATTAACGGAAAAGTTAAGTATATAGCTGGTCAAGGGTGGGTAGTTGACAAGAAAGTAACATTATCAGAATCAACCGAGATTAACAGTTGGATTAACGAAGTAGGTAACGAAAGCTTATTTTCTTTTACTGAAAAAATAGCAAAAGATAGGGAGTTGTTTGGCGGTTTTTGTTTTCAGCCAATTTGGAATAAAAACGAAAGGGTGGGTCTTTATCATATTGATTTTTCTAAGGTTAGAGTTTCGGCAGATGGAGAAAGTTTTTTTTATACGTCAAATTGGAAAGTTGCAAAACCTCAATTAAATAAAGATTACAAGGTTTTTTCAAAATTCGATTTTAATAAAAAAGGAAAAGACACTTTAGTTTATTTCAAAGATTACAGACCTGATTTACAAGATTACCCATTACCAAACTACCAAGCAGGAATCAATTATATTTCAGCAGATATTGATATATCTAAATTTGTAGCCTCGAATACAGCTAACGGATTTTCAGCTGGTACAATTGTAAACTTATACAATGGAGAACCCGAAGATTTAAGTAAAAAGAAAATAGAAAAGCAATTTAAAGATAAGTTCACAGGGTCAGAAAATGCGGGGGGTATAGTTATATCATTTAATGACAAAGATACTAAGGGAGCGGAAATTATACCAATTTCTGATAACGGTCAAGACAATAGATTTATCAATTTAAACGAGCAGGTAAAAGCTAGTATTTTCACTTGTCACGAAGCGACCAACCCCGTACTGTTTGGTGTAAAAGGAGAAAACGGACTAAGTAATAATGCTGACGAAATACGTACAGCTTCGGAGTATTTGCAGAATATGTATGTAACGCCAAAACAAAGGGTATTTATTGATTTAATCAATGAATTTGCAGTGTTAAATGGTTGGTCTAAATGCTTAACGATAAGAAATTTAACAACTGTTAAGGCACAATTAAGCGAACAAACACTATTACAGATATTAGACACTAACGAGTTGAGAGCAATAGCAGGTTATGAGCCAATAAAACAAGATTCGAAACAAGATTTTTCAAAGCACGAAAGTTTTTACAATGATTTAAGAAAAACAGGATATTCTGATGAAGAGCTAGAGGTTGTAGAAGAGAATTTTATTGAGTATAACCCTTTTACTTTTGCTTTAACCGTAATTGACAAAGATATATTGGGGTTAATTGTTGGGAATCCAAAAGTCACATTAACCGAGTTAATAAGCTTGTCAGGTTATAAATCTAAAGAGTTGATTAAAATTCTTAACACTTTAGAAAGTGAGGGGTTAATCACTCAATCAAATGGAAGTTATACCCCAACTAGCACAGAAAAAAAAAGCGAATTAATTACAGTTTATAAATATTCGTTACGTCCAGATGCTCCAGCTTTGAAAACCGAAAGTAGGCAATTTTGTCAAACATTAATGGGTATAAATAGGAGCTATACAAGAGAGCAAATCAGTTTATTAAGCAATAAGTTCGGTACTGATGTTTGGAGCAATCGAGGAGGGTGGTATAACAACCCTATAACCCACAAGAAGCAACCGTTTTGCAGGCATATATGGAAAAGTAGAACCGTAAAATTAAAGAAATGAGCAAAGTATTAATGATTTCGGAGCAATTTATTAAAGATAATTCTGTAATAGATGAAAATGTAGATGTAAAATTGTTACGCTCTACAATTTGGGATTGCCAAAGAGACTACATTAAGCCAATTTTAGGCACTGATTTATATAATAAGTTAGAATCTGACATAAAAAGTGGGTCGGTTAGTGGTAATTATTTGATATTATTAAATGATTATGTGGCTGAATCGTTGATTAAATGGGTGGTTTATGAAAGCGTTCCTACTTTAACCTATAAGTATCGAAATAAATCGGTAGGTAAAGGAAGTAGTGACCACGACAACCCTATTAATTACGCAGAAATTAAAGGAGAGATGGATAGATGGCGTATTAAAGCCGAGTTGAGAAGCCAAGATTTAACAAATTACCTTTGTGCGAAAAGTGTTTTATTTCCTGAATATTCAAGCAATGTAGATTTGGACGATATTAAGCCAAAAAATAATAATTTCACTATTCCAATTTATCT
Organism: Flavobacteriales bacterium; assembly: GCA_015488785.1. GTDB lineage: Bacteria > Bacteroidota > Bacteroidia > Flavobacteriales_D > Parvicellaceae > S010-51. Next base: position 9,674 of record WFNC01000628.1, read on the forward strand.
CGGATGAAAAAAAAGCTAACCAAAATAGATTTAAAATTAATAAAATACGTTAATCGTGAAAGTAACTTACAATCAAATACAGAGAAAAATTCAAAAGTTTTGCGAAAGTCACCACCAAATAAAGGAGGTAGCAAACGGTGACTTGTGGGAAGCAATAGAACATAATAAATTTACTGATTTTCTTTATCCTTTAATTTTCACAATTGATGCAGGAGGTTCAGCGAAAACAAACGAGGTATCTTTAAATTTCGATATTCTTTGTATGGATTTAGTCGACAAAGGGGAGGGTATAGAGAATGAAGTTAAGAGCGATACCTTGCAGATATTATTGGACGTAGTGGCGTACTTGCAGAAATTAAACTCTAGTAATTGGTATTACATTACTTTGTCTGAAACTTCGCAATTAACAAGTTTTACAGAAAGTTTACAAGATGAATTAACAGGGTGGAAAATTTCAATTTCGATAAAACAACCACTTGATAATTCACTTTGTAAAATTCCTTTTGACACTTTAGATTTAATCGAAAATAAATGCTTGCCAGTTACAATCACAGCTACTGATGGAAGCATTGTTGAGGTTGCAAGCGGTAACGCTTACACTTGCGAGGTTATAACGTGCCAAAGCGCAACGATAAGCAATTCAGACGGAAGTTATACAGAAAGCGTTGTAAGTGGTGGGGCGTTGGCTTTGCCTGATATTACTTTTACAGATTCTGACGGAACGGTTAGTCAAGTTCCAAGTGTAACAGATGTTGTTGCTATTAAAACACCAGATAGCTTATACAATTTAACTAAGACGGGTC
>WFNC01000629.1 GCA_015488785.1 Flavobacteriales bacterium
AATGGTTTTAATGTTTTACACCCTTCAGGTTACGATTCTTTTGGATTACCAGCCGAACAATATGCCATACAAACAGGTCAACATCCTGCGGTTACAACCGAAAAAAACATTACTCGATATAGACAACAGTTAGATAAAATTGGTTTTGCTTTTGATTGGGATAGAGAAGTTCGAACTTCTAATGCTGATTATTACAAATGGACGCAATGGATTTTTAAACAAATATTTAATTCTTGGTACAATAAAACGACTGACAAAGCTGAAGCTATTTCAGAATTGATTGCTACTTTTGAGAAAGAAGGAAATAACAATATAAAAGCGGCTTGTGAGGAAACGGAAGTTTTTACAGCAGAAGATTGGAACAGTTGGAACGAAGAAAAACAACAAAGTACATTGATGAATTATCGTTTGACTTACTTAGCGGATTCTTGGGTGAATTGGTGCCCAGAATTGGGAACAGTATTGGCAAATGATGAAATAAAAGATGGTGTTTCGGAAAGAGGAGGTCATCCTGTTGAACAAAAATTGATGCGTCAATGGAGTATGCGAATTACGGCTTATGCAGAACGTTTATTGCAAGGATTAGACAGCATTGATTTTTCAGATTCACTAAAAGAACAACAACGCAACTGGATTGGAAAATCGAAAGGTGCAAGTGTGTTTTTTGATGTCAATGGGTTCGATGACAAAATAGAAGTTTTCACAACAAGACCAGACACTATTTTTGGCGTTACTTTTATGGTTTTAGCTCCAGAACACGAATTGGTAAACAAAATTACAACTACCGAACATAAAGAAGCGGTAGAAAATTATAAATCGGTTGCAGCTGCTAAATCGGAAAGAGATAGACAGGCAGATGTAAAAAACATAACAGGAGAATTTACAGGAGCTTATGCTATTCATCCCTTTACGGGAGATAAAATTCAAATTTGGATTGGAGATTATGTATTGGCAAGCTATGGAACTGGAGCTGTAATGGCTGTTCCTGCTGGAGACCAAAGAGATTGGGATTTTGCTAATCATTTTGAAATCGATATTCCTGCAATATTTGAAGGAGCAGACGTAACCGAAGGAGCTTACACCGAAAAAAGTGCTGTTTTAATTAATTCTGATTTTTTGAATGGATTGAAAGCAAAAAAAGCAATTGGTTTAGCGATTTATGAAATAGAAAAAAGAGAATTAGGAAAAGGAAAAACCAATTACAGGTTGAGAGAAGCTATTTTTAGCCGTCAACGTTATTGGGGAGAGCCATTTCCTGTTTATTATAAAAACGGAATTCCATATTTAGTAGCCGACGATAAATTGCCTGTTACGTTGCCAGAAGTAGATGCTTATTTACCAACCGAAGATGGAGAACCTCCTTTGGCGAGAGCAAAAAAAGAGGCTTGGAATGTGTTTGAAGGCGACCGTATGGAATACAATACAATGCCAGGTTGGGCAGGAAGTTCTTGGTATTTTTTACGTTATATGGATCCTAAGAATGAAAACGAATTTGTAAACAAAGAAAAAGCCGATTATTGGAATCAAGTTGATTTGTATATTGGAGGTTCGGAACACGCTACGGGTCATTTATTGTATTCTCGTTTTTGGACTAAATTTTTAGCTGATAAAGGTTTTATAAACTTTGAAGAACCGTTTAAAAAGTTGATTAACCAAGGGATGATTTTGGGAAAGAGTGCCTTGGTTTATAAACTAAAAGATCAAAATAAATTGGTTTCTTTTGGTTTAAGAAAAGAATACGACACTCAAAAACTTCACATCGACATCAAATACGTTGAAAACGACGTTCTAAACATCGATGAAGCAAAAAAAGATCCATTATTCAGTTTTTTAAATGATGCTGAGTTTATTTTAGAAGACGGAAAATACATTTGCGGAAGCGAAGTAGAAAAAATGTCTAAATCGAAGTATAACGTACAAACTCCCGATGATTTATGCGACAAATATGGAGCAGATGCGTTACGTTGCTACGAAATGTTTTTAGGACCATTGGAACAAGCTAAACCTTGGGATACACAAGGAATAAGTGGCGTATCTAATTTTATAAAAAAACTTTGGCGTTTATTCCCTGCCGACAATAACTTTGATGAAGGAGAACCAACCAAAGATGCTTTGAAATCATTGCACAAAGCGATTAAAAAAGTAACAGAAGATTTAGAACGCTACACATTCAACACAGCAGTCAGTACATTTATGATTGCGGTAAACGAATTGTCTGCTCAAAAATGTAAAAACAAACAAATCCTAAGCGAATTAGCTATTTTGGTTTCGCCATACACTCCACACATTGCAGAAGAACTTTGGGAAAGATTAGGAAACGCAGAAAGCATTACAACAGCCAATTGGCCTCTATTTAACGAAAAACACTTAATTGAAAGTAATTTTTCTTACCCTGTTTCGTTCAACGGAAAAATGCGTTTCAAATTAGATTTACCAGTAGATTTTGGAAAAGAAGAAATAGAAAAAGCATTGTTTGCCCACGAAAAAACAGCAGGTTATTTAAACGGCAAAGATCCAAAGAAAATAATTATAGTTCCTAAGCGAATTATAAATGTAGTGGTTTAAGAAAATAGACTTTAAATATTGATAGCATGACTTGAAGTCATGCTATCAATTTATATCGTTTGATTGGTTTTAATTCCCTCTATTTCTTTAACTTTGCAGTGTGAAATTATTCTCCTCCATACTTTTCAGTTTAATTATTGGTTTTACTTTTGCCAATGACTCTACGATTAGCGTTTTAGACCTAAGTGAAAAGGATTTGAATACAGAAACTCAAACCTTAGATGGAGAATGGCTCTTCAGCTGGAATACTGATCACGCTAATTTTACACCTCAAAAACGCATAAAAGTCCCTGGATTTTGGAATAGCGACAAATCAATTCCCACATTTGGACAAGCTTGTTATCGAACAACTATAAAAGTCCCAAAAATAACAAAACGTCTCGCTTTAAAAATTCATAATATTCACAATTCTTATGAACTCTGGATTAATGGTGAGTTAGTTCATAGAAACGGAAAAACAAGTCTAAAAAAAGAAGAGCAAGTTGCAGATTGGAGCCCTTTTTTAGTCCCTTTAGATTTAGACACGAACCAATTTGAAATAACTTTTGTAATCGCAAATTACGGACATCGAAATAGTGGTTTTGCTTCAAGTATTTATATTGGAGAATATAAAAAAATGCTAAAGGAAAGGGAGTTTTACATGTCCATCGACGCTCTAATTATTGGAGGGCTTTTCGTTCTTGGGCTTTTCTTATTTAGTATGTATTTGATGTGGAAACACGACAATTCTTTATTATACTTCTTAGGATTTTCAATGTCTTTTGGTTTATGGACTTCCTTTAGAGATGAAAAAGTATTTTTCTCTATTTGGA
>WFNC01000630.1 GCA_015488785.1 Flavobacteriales bacterium
CTGATAGAGTGATAATTTGTATAACCTTAATTTATCTTGATCTACTTTTACTTCGATTTCTCTTTCTTCCCCACCTAGAATTGTTAATTCTGCTACTCCTTTTATTTGTTGAATCTGAGGTAAGAATTCATCTACCATTTTTTGATAAAATTCAGATGAAGGTAAATCACTTGTGGCACTAATAGACATTATCGGTAAATCGTTTGGAGACACCTTACTCATAACTGGACTTAGAATAGAGGCTGGTAATTCTTTTCTAATGTTATCGATATAGCGTTGAGCATCTTGCATGGTCTTGTCCAAATCGGTACCGTAATCTAAATTGGCGATTATTACCGATGCGTTAGGCAAAGACTTCGTAACTAAATACTCGACTCCTTCTAAGTTAGAAAGTGCATCTTCTATTTTTCGAGAGACCGACGTTTCTACTTCCAGCGGTTCTGCTCCTGGATAGACTGTTTTGATTACAACTACTGGCTGATTGAAATCAGGCATTAGCTCGTAACTCAAATTCTTGAAACCTATGTAGCCTAATAAAATAAGCACACTGAATAATACGATAATCAGTGAAGGTCTTTTTATGGATATTTCTGTTAAATTCATAATACGCTTTGCTTTAATTATGAATTAAAAATGAAAAATTATGAATTAGAGGTTTCTTTTAGAAGATTGTAATATTGAAGATAAAATCCGACACAATTCATTGGCTTTTTCTCCCAATTCCTTTGCTTGTTTTTCTTCTAAATAATCTGTTGCTTCTAATAACCTTATCCAATAAAGAGATTCTCTTGCTTCTTTGTACGATATAGAAAGTTTTGCGATAAAATCTTTCTTTGATTGTCCTCCGATAGCTTCTTCAATATTTGCTCCTATAGATGTTCCACTTCTTAAAAGTTGTTTGGATAAAGTAAATTCTTTTTTAGTTTTTACTAAAATCTTATAAATTTCTACAACTTCAATAGCAAATTGAAAACTCTTTGTTTGAATAATATTTTCTTTCATAAAATTGGAATAGTTTCTCAAATATAACTAATAATTGAAACCTCCTCTACTCATTCTTAAATTCATTTAATTTTTAACTCTTAATTATTAATTCCTAATTCTAAAATTACTTGACAATAATATTTGCTCCGTCGAAAAGGTTTATAAATCCACTCGTAACGATAACATCTCCTTCGTTTAATCCACTCGCGATCACAACTTCATTTTTGATTCGTTGTTCTATTTTAACGGGTTTTAGAATTGCTTTTCCATCGTTGACTACATATACATTTGGTTCTTTGTCCGATCCAACGATTGAACTTGCTAAGATTGTAATTCCTTTGGCATCTCCTAAACCATCAACTAATAATTTACCGAACATTTTAGACTTTATTTTTAAATCTTTGGTGTTCTTCATTTTTAATTGTATTGGAAAACTATTCCCCATATTACCTTTATTTCCTACCTCTGTAACGACTCCTGTAACTTCTAAATTTGGATAGGCATCGACTTGAACTTTGTAAGTTTCTTTTAGTTTAAACAATCCTAGTTTACTTTCCGAAACATTTACTGTGAATTTTAATTCAGAAATATCTGTTAACATTAACAATGGAACACCAGGCGCTGCAAAAGAACCTACTTCAGACATTTTCATTGTTACAACTCCACTGAATGGAGCGTTTATCGTTGTCTTTTTTATTTTTTCTAATAAAGTATTTCTTTGAATCCTAGCGGCTTTCAATCCCATTTGAGTTTTTTCTAATTTAACTCCTTGTATTGCTTCTGCATCTGTTAAGATTTGAAATCTTCTTTCGTCGGTTTCTAATCCTTCTATTTTTACATCAATCGCTTGTAATTGTAATTTTAATAAAGCATCGTCTAATTTTACTAATGCTTGTCCTTTTTTTACAACACTTCCAGCATCGACATAAAATTGAACGATTTTCCCTGGTAAATCAGCGTTGATACGAGCGTCTTTATTCGCATCAAACGTCCCTGTAAAATCTTGCTTCACATCTATTGACGAAGCTGAAACTTTTGCCGTATGCACTGTAATTGGTTTTTCTTTGTCGTAGTGAAATACTCTATTTTCTGAAAGAGTTTTATTACTTTTTAACTGAATAAATATTACTGCTCCTAGAGCTACTAATATTAATATACCTATTATTTTTTTCATTGTTTTTATTTTTATTAGACTTGAGACTATGAGATTCAAGACTGTAAGACTTTTTTTTATTCCCCCTTGGCGAAGGGGGCTAGGGGGATTGATTATTCAATAGCCTCCTTTATTTATATTCTTGGGTTGAGTTTTCAACCCCTCTAAATCTCCCTTCGCCAAGGGAGACCTGTTTTCGTTTTCAATTTTTAATTAATTTTTTAATTTTGTTACTCGCCTCTACATTCTTAATTAATAATTTTTAATTCTCAATTAAAAGTAACGTTCCCTGTTATTTTCTTTAATTCTAAATCAGCTTTTAGGTAATCTATGGTTGCTGATATAAAATTTTGTTGTGCTTGATTAATGGCATTGTCTGCTAAAAGGACATCTGTAATACTTGCTAACCCTTCTTTTTGTTGAAGAATTGTTTTATCGTAAATTGTTTGAGCCAATTTCATTTGCAACTGACTTTCGTTTATTGTTTCTTTTGCTACACTTTGTTTTAATTTAGCATTGTTACTCAATAAACTGTTTCTGTCTGCTATCAATTCTTTTTGCAAATCATTATTTTCTAGTTCTATTTTCTTTTGAGCTATTTTTTTGTTGGTTACTGTTCCGTTGAAGATTGGAATACTAATTTTACCGCCTACAAATCCCATATTATAAAATTTATAGAAATCTCCCCCCATTGGCATTGGTTTTTTATACCCATATCCCATTGCACCTAAAGAACCATATAGAAATGCTGTAGGTAAATACCTTGATTTTTTTAATGTTTTCAATTCCGAGTTTAATAAACTAAATTTAGTATCGAGTAATCTTAAATCTAAGGTCTGTTTTGTTGCGTACTCAACCTTATCTTGTTTCAATGAGATTTGTTCTATTGCTAAATCTGTTGTTTGAGGAATTCCAATTTGCATTTTAAGTCCATTTAAAACTTGACTGTACTTACTATCTAAAATTCTACGTTTTGTTTTTAATTGTTGAACCTGTAATTCGACCTTAGCTACATCTGTTTTTTGAGCTAACAATTGTTGATTCAGTAGTTTTACGTTTTTTAATAGCTTGTTTGCATTGTTTAAATTACTATCTATAAAAATCATTTGACTTTTTATAATTTGAGCATTATAAAACAAATTAGTAATATCGAAATAAACATCTTCTGCCGATTTTTGGTATTGCAATTCAGAGACTTCTTTTGCTATTTTTACTTTCTCAATTCCTCCAAACAATTCTGGACTGTAAATAGGCATTCCCAACTGAATATTTCCTAACAAATTATGATTTACTCCAAAATTAGCTTCTTTATAAAATCCTTGTGGGCCTCCGAAAACAGCTGCAGGCATTAATTGAGTCGGTAAATTGGTATAATATTTATAATCGCCATTGGCGGTTATTTTTGGCAACAAATTTGCTTTTACCTCTCTTTCTTTTTCGTTGGACAAACGCATTTCGTTTTTGCCAATCAATAATTTTTTATTATTAACCATTGCAGAATCAATACATTGATTGAGCGACCAAACTTGTTGCGCTTTATTACTGCCTATTGCAAAGAACAGAAGCAGAAATAATATTGGTATGTTTTTATAGTTTTTCATAGTTTAATTTTGATTTGAATAGTTATCATTAGCCATAGCCTGTCCCGTCCTACGGGAAATACACGATTTTTTTATTTTGTGATTTAAATGGTTATCGTTTTAACTTAAATATTCTTTTTTTTTTCAGAATTCAATGAAGTGTTCTTGTGTATTAAATAGGCGAATACACTTGTGACAGCTATTCTAAAAAACATTGCTCCAATTGTCCTCGTTTCATGTATTCCTCCACTATTTACATAAATTAAAAATATAATTTGAGTTACAATAAGTAGAATTGCTGAAACCAATAAAGGTTTGTAACTCCACTTTTGGTTGGTAAATAAACCATAAACTGAAATCAGGTATAGTAAACTACTTACGAAGTTGGCTACAACCACAAAAAAGACATAGTTCCCTTCTTTAGCTCTAATTCCAAACCAATCGAATATAACCGAAGAACTTAAAAATAAAGTCAACAAAGCAAATGCTGTTAAGATTATTCCAATACTGTATTTTATATATTTATTCATTTTGTTTCTATTTAAGTTAGTTACTATTCACTAACTTGGTTAATTAAAAAAAATTATTGCTCCGTCATTATTACAGCCAAATCATTCCACAATGTTTTCCCTTCGTCAACTAAATTAAAATTATAATTATTTAATCGCCAACGCAAAATAGAAAAACGTATAGCTCCCATAAAAATTGAAGCCAATGAAGATGATGTTACATCTTTTCTGATGGAACCATCGTTTTGTCCTGCAGTAATAATACGACCTACCGTTTCTTTCTTTTGATTTAGAATCGTCAACACCATTTCCGACATTTTATTATCGTATTGAAAGCTGGCTTCTGCAAAAACAACCATCACAATAGCAGGGTTTTCAGAGAAATGATTGAATTGAAATTCCATTATTTTTTTCAACTTTTCTTTTCCCGATAAGTTTGAACTTACAATTAATTTAAGACCTTCCTGAAGACTCTTTCTATAAAAAGTAAGAACAGAAACCAATATTTCAGTTTTCCCTTTAAAATGGCGATAAAGAGCAGGTTCACTAAAACCAATTTCTGCTGCCAAATTTTTAGTTGTCAGATTATGCAAGCCTTTAGCTCCTATTAGTTTGGTCGCAGCCTCTATAATTTCTATTTGTCTTTTGGTATAATCCATAACATAGACTATTTATCTAATTTGTAAAAAGCAATTCCAAGCCATATCACAGCGGTAATTATTGATATCGCTCCTAAAATTACAAAAATTGGAGGTAATCCTAAATAAAGTTCTGATAAAATCCCTAGAGGCATCATCAAGCCTAAAATGGCTAGTCTTGATATTATTTTTACATTCTTCAATTTATCTTTAAATTGTAAGAGTAAAAATCCAATTACGATATTTAAGAAGGCAAATAAATTTCCATGTACGTGAGCCAAACGAGATTCAAAATGCTTTCCCGAAGTATAAGAATCTACCCAAGCGGCTTTGTCTGGCGCAAAATCTCTTAAATAGATTAATAAAAATCCATAAAGCATAAATGCTCCCATTGTTAAAAATCCGATTGCTATGTTGTTTTTTCCGTTCATATTTTTTAGTGTTAGTTAATATTCACTAACAAAGGTAAACATAAAATATTAACCTCCAATTATTATCCTATCTTTTTTTGTAACTTTTTTAACAAAACGATTCTTAAAACATGATTAATCAGGCATTTTTCGTTCCTTCGGACGAGTCATTACATTCTTAAGCAACTCATCTACAATAGACTCCACAGCAGGACATATAGAGGCATTAGTCATCATAAGTGGAAGCGTTTTTTTCAGAGCTCTACCACTTGTATGCGGATATTCTGAACAAGCTTTTGGTCGAACATCATAGATTGAACAATAATTATCGTCCCCCAAAAACGCACAAGGCAATCTCCTTAGCACATAATCATTGTCTTCATCTTCTCTCAAATATTCATCCACAAATTGACCTGGTTTCATTCTCAAAGACTTTGCTATTCTGCTCACATCTCTACTTGTAAACAAAGGACCAGTAGTTTTACAACAATTGGCACAATCCAAACAATTTATTTTTTCAAATGCTTTTTCGTGCTCGTTGTTAATGATTTGATCCAACTCTCCATCTTTCTTCTGTTTGAGTTGCTTCAACAATTTAGTGTTCTGATTTCTAATTTCTCTACGAGATAATTTCTTTACTTTATTGGTTGGCTTGTTGTTAGGCATTTTTTTTATCTAATTAAATCGTAAAACTAAAAATTCTTTATAAAATTAAAACTACTTTTTACTTTGGTTAAATTGTTTCACTTTCAAAGAACGCATAAAAACGGACATACTCGACAATGAACAAATAATAAATCCTGTCATTCCATCTAAAAAACCCAATTTTAAAAAGTAATCCTGAAAAAAACGGAAAGCTGGCTTTATCACAAAGTGAAACAAATTCGGTTTTTCTCCTCTTTCTGCTCTATCTTTTCCACTCATCGTTGTATATCTATCCCATTTATCTAAGTAATGAAAAACATCTTTAAAAGTATAATGAATCAATTTTGATTTTAAAACCCCAATAGAGCCATCACATAAAATCTCTTCATGAACACTTACATCTTCATATCTACAATCATCTCGCTTAAACAATCGAACAACCTTATCGCCTTGCCATCCCGAATACTTTATTTCAGCATTCATAAAAAAATTCCTTCTTTTAATCCAAAACGCTTTATCCTTCACTTCTTTTTGCGCTAAAACAGCTTGAACCTCCTTTTTCAAATCCTCTCCTACTCTTTCGTCAGCATCTAATAGAAAAATCCATTCGTGAGTTGCTTGTGGAATCGTCCAATTTTTTTGAGAAGCTGGATATTTATATTCTCGTTGCAAAACTCGAGCACCACTTTTCTTAGCGAGTTCAACCGTATTGTCCGTACTAAAAGAGTCAACAACAATTACCTCGTCTGCCCAATTTACCGATTCCAATGCCGCTACAATATTATGAGCTTCGTTATAGGTTGATATAATAGCGGTAACTTTTTGCATCGAAAATATATTTTTATTTTAAATCGTAAAGATATGATTTTTATTACTTTTACAAAAAGAAGTTATTGAAACAAAAAGAAGTTATGAAAATAAGCGGTTTTACTTTTATCAAAAACGGAGATAAACTATACATTCCCACCAAAGAATCCATTTTATCTATCCTCCCCATTTGCGACGAGTTTGTCATTGCACTTGGCGATTGTGATGCCGACGACAAAACAGAAGAACTAATTGCTTCAATCAATTCTCCAAAAATAAAAATTGTAAGAACGGTTTGGGATACTAAGAAATTTCCAAAAAACACCGAATTTGCACATCAAACCGACATCGCCAAAGAACATTGCACAGGCGATTGGTTATTTTACCTTCAATGCGACGAAGCCATTCACGAAAAAGACTTAGAGGCTATAAAATCTGCTTGCAAACGAGAGGTTGAGAACAAAAATGTAGATGGATTTATTTTTAAATATTTACACTTCTGGGGAGACTACAATCACTATCACCTTTCTCACGTTTGGTACAATCGCGAAATTAGAATTGTCCGTAACTTACCAGAAATTCACTCCTGGAAAGACGCGCAGAGTTTTCGTAAATTTGATACATGGAATGGAACATTTGAAGATTATCAAAAAAAAGAAGGAAGTAAAAAGTTAAAAGTAAAAGAATTAGACGTTCATGTCTATCACTATGGATACGTAAGACCACCCGTTATGATGACTAAAAAAAACAAAATAAGTTCTACTTCTTATCATGGAGCACCGACGAAAGAAGCTACCAACACTCCAAATTTATACGATTATGGACCTCTAAATAAAACGACTCTTTTTACAGAAACACATCCCAAAACAATGACAACTTGGATGACTAAATTCGATTGGAAAAATCAGTTACAATACACAGGAAAAAGAAACCCTAACCGTCCTATTTTAAAACATGAAAAACCAAAATACCGCTTTCTTTCTTGGGTAGAAAACACATTTAGAAAAGGAAATCCAATCGGAGGCTTCAAAAATTACATCTTAATTCGTTAACCCACGTTCTCTTCTATCAATTATAGGTTTGGGCGTTTAAACAGGCTATCCACTTGTAGTTTTATTGCTCAAAATAAAGTTTCGCTAAGCAAAAAAGGAGCTCATAAAATCGCTCTTTTTAGCAAAGCGCTACAATTTATTTGAGCAACAAAAGCTAACGTTACTATCCCTAACGCAAAAAAATAAAATCATTTAGTAAAAAAAAACGGGACAAGCTATCCGCCAAGGGAGACCGATTTTCGTTTTTTTTATTGAATTGATTTTCAGACTCACCTATTTTATTGATAGGATGACTTGAAGTCATTCTATCAAATAACTTTTTTTAGTTCCCCCTTGGAGAAGGGGGGCAGGGGGGATTGATTATTCAAAGCTCTCTCTCCTTCCCTACTCTTCTAATGATTATCCAAATTTGTCATGACTTCC
>WFNC01000631.1 GCA_015488785.1 Flavobacteriales bacterium
ATATTATGCTTTGGTGCATATCTAATATTAACACCTACTGTACTCAAAGAATATAACGAGAAAGGTGAATTAATAACAACTACTGAAATTAATAGGTTAACAAGAAATCAAGATGGAGAAATGAAATTTTATAAGTCAGGATTATTAACTTTAGTTAATAATTATCATAATGGATTTTTAAATGGAGAAACATATAGATTAGTTGCCGGTAAAAAAAGATTTTCTGTTTATTACATTAATGATAGATTATATAGAATAATATTTTATAATGACATATATGGAGAAGCCCTTGATTTTGGAAGTTTTAATTTAGGGTATGGATATCTAAATTTGTATTATAAAAATGGGGATCCATATATGAGTGGAATTGTAAATAAAGGATTAAAAGAAGGTTATTGGAAATTATACTCAAAACAAGGAAACTTAGTAGATAGTATTTTATATGAGAATATTGATTCAACAGTATTAGATGAAAGAAATATAATACTTTTTGACTAGTTACAGGTTGCATTCCACGTATTCGGCTACAAAAGTGCCCCGACTTTAGGAATCCCAAATAAAGAGAAACTTAAAAAAACAAAGCATTGCAGTTCTGCCCGTTACACTCCTCACACACCGCAATAAAACCTTCTCAACATTGAGAAAATAGCGTAAAGCCTCGGTGTTTAGGGGGGATTTTTTTTTAAATGATTTAATTGTTTTACAATGGTTTGATTAGCTTTTTAATTTCTTTATCAGAAATAGAATCTTTTTCAAAATCTTGGATTCAAAATAAATAACTTTTGTAAAACTAACTAAATATGTAAGTATCTGTGTTCTATGATTAGAAAGTGTGAAATTTGATTTTTTTTCTATATTTAAAAGTGTAACTTTATTATATAAAAAGCAGTACAAGTTAGAGAATGTATTTTTTTTATAAAAAAATGTTATGACTGCTACAACGTATTCTAATTTTAGACAAAATTTAAAAATGCTTTTAGATGGTGTTTTTATCTCACATGCTCCGCTATATGTAAAAAGAAGAAACCATGAAGATGTTGTTGTTTTGTCCAAATCTGATTATGATAGTCTACAAGAAACTTTACATTTACTAGGAAGCCAAAAAAATGCTGAAAGACTATTAAGAGGAATAGAACGGTACAAAGCTGGAGAATTTTTAGAAAAAAAACTCTAACTAATGAAAAAAAAGTTACTTTACGGGTTGTTTTTTATTTTTATCAGTTGTTCTTTAAGAAGAGATAACTTAAATAATAAAATTTGTAATTCATATACCCTCAAAGGTGTGTTTTATAATTATCACCTTGAAACTTATTGCTCTGGGCGATTTATTTTAAAAGAAATACATTTTGCATCGGATTATAATAATCATAAATATAAAGGAGAGTGGAACCAACATAAAGATACTCTATTTTTAGAGTTTAAAAAAAAATATAATAAAGATAAAGAGATGTATATAGTTAATGGAGATTGTCTTTACAGTAATTTATATGACCATATTGTTTACTGTAAAAATAAATAATTTTTCAACTTCTTCATTTTAACATGTTACACTCCACGTATTCCGAAACAAAAGTGCCCCAACTTTTGGAATTACAAATAAAGAGAAACTTAAAAGAATAGAGCATTGCAGTTCTGCCCCCACTTCTGCAATTCCGTAATCTCCATTGCCCTCCCCTTGGAAAAGTTGTATTCTCTTTCACTTTTAGTCGTTCCTCCTGCTCGTTTCGTTCATTAGTAGTATTCTTTCTTTTTTACCTTTCTTATTTAACCGTTACACTCCTCACACACCGCAATAAAACCTTCTCAACATTGAGAAAACAGCGTAAAGCCCCGGTGTTTAGGGGTGTTTCTTTTTAAAAATGATTTAATTGTTTTTACAATGGTTTGATTTCTTGAATTCAAGATTTGTGATTTTTACTGAATCGTTTCGCTTCTTATTTTTTGTTCCTTAAATGGATGTTTGTTTGGCTTAGGGATAGAACGGTTTGTTTGAACTCTTTTTCCTTTTTCAGGAAAAAAGTGAGTAGTGATAGCCCGACTCTAATTTCCCTTTTCGGGGAATTGGAGGAAGCCCCATAAAAAAAAACAAATTATTAAGCCTGTATAAATATATTGAGTGTCTAGATTTGAATTAACGAAAATAAAAGATGGAGGTCAATTTATGGTTATTACTCTAAAATCGGCTTTCAAATTACATTTAATCAAATAAAACGTTTACTTTTGTGGCTATCATATAAAAACCGATAAAAATGAAATTTGGAGTTATCACTTTCCCAGGATCTAATTGCGATAAAGACATGGTTTATGTTCTTAAAAATAAACTAGGTTTACAAGTCGAAGAGTTATGGCATAAAGATAAAGACTTAAAAGGCTGTGATGCTGTAATATTGCCTGGAGGTTTTTCTTATGGAGATTACCTTAGGTCTGGAGCGATAGCTAAATTTTCGCCTTTGATGACTGAAGTGATTAAGCATGCTGACAAAGGAGGTTATGTATTTGGGGTGTGTAATGGGTTTCAAATTTTGTGCGAAACAGGATTGTTAGATGGCGCTTTGTTACATAATAATAATCAAAAGTTTATTTGTAAGAATACCTTTATAAAACCTGTTTCTAAAACTGCTTCTATTTCTAAGGATTTAGATTTTTCGAAAGCGTATAAAATTCCTGTTGCTCATGGAGAAGGGCGTTATTTTGCAAATGATGATGTTTTGAAGTCTCTAAATGACAACGATCAAATATTGTTTAAATATTGTGATGAAAATGGTGATGTTACCGAAGAGGGTAATCCTAATGGTTCGTTACAAAATATAGCAGGAATTAGTAACAAAAATAAAAATGTTTTTGGAATGATGCCACATCCTGAAAGGGCTGCTGATTTGGAGCTTGGAAATGTTGATGGACAAGCTATTTTTGAATCTTGGTTGGGTTTATTATAGGTCATTTATTCTGAAATAAGGGTTATGAATTACGCTAAATTAGTTTCTGAAATAAAAGAAAAACAATCATTTCTCTGTGTTGGATTAGATACTGATATTAATAAAATTCCGAAACATTTACTGACTGAGGAAGATCCTATATTTGAGTTTAATAAACAGATTATAGATGCTACCAAAGATTACTGTGTTGCCTATAAACCTAATATTGCTTTTTACGAATCTTTAGGTCCAAAAGGTTGGGAAAGTTTACAAAAAACAATCGATTATATTCCTAAAAATATTTTTACAATTGCAGATGCAAAACGTGGAGAT
>WFNC01000632.1 GCA_015488785.1 Flavobacteriales bacterium
ATCTCAAAACTCATCCGTTAAAGGTGTTGTTTATCGTAGTGGATTTTCAAATACAGGTACAACAGGTGTTATGTGTAGCTACGCAACATATGGGCAAGGTAAAGTTGTGGCGCTAGGAGATAGCTCACCAGTCGATGACGGAACAGGCGATACAGGCGATAATTTATATGACGGTTGGATACAAGATGCTAACGGAAATCACGAACGGTTAATAATGAATGCAACAATTTGGTTAACGGAAAACAGTACTGCATCTGTAGCAACATTTTCTCCAAATCCATCTACTATTAATTTTATACCTACTCAAACTAGTATTGAAATTCGTAGTGATAAAGACACATACTACAATCTAATCATTACTAATATTATGGGACAATCCCTTATTAATAAAAAGATTTTTTCTAATAGGAATGTTCATATCAAATTAAATAAAAATACAATATACTTTTATCAAATAAATACAGGATCAAAAAACATTAAAACAGGTAAATTTATTATATTATGAAAATACAAAACATACTCTTAATCGCATTGTTATTTACTGCAATAAATAGCATTCAAGCACAAAATACAGCAACATTTATCATTAAAGACAAAGCAGATAATGACACTTTATTTGGTGCAAACTGCATCTTAAAAAATACCAGTATCGGAACAAGTTCTGACGAAAACGGAATTTGTCAATTTAAGGATATTCCAAATGGAACACAAACATTGGAGTTTTCTTATATTGGTTTTGAAAGTGTGGAAAAACATATACTTTTCCATTAAAAAATAATATGCTTATCCGTATTCTTCCCCAAGCCAATTCCCTCTATATGAAACTGCTGCTATCATAAGGTGTTCAAAAAGATTATCAAAGTATCTTCTATTGAATTTGAAACAAAATTCATTTAGGTAACTTTGCAGGAAGTCATCATCTATTCGATGGTGAACATCTAAGAACATTCGCTTAGCATTGCTGATTGCAGTATGAACCCAAGGTAATATTTTATTAATATCTTCTTTTTTTATTACCTGTGAGTCAATATTATAGTCCTCGTTTAGCCCATTGTAGCTATTTGATTTATCTGATGTGATATTAGAACCTTTCTTAACCATCTCTCCAACCAATTGTGTTGTTTCATCTTTCTTTAAGGAATTGATTACTTTCATCTTGATAAATCTAACTTTCTTCTTCTTGCCGTGCTTTTTTTGGATTATATTCGTCCTTAGCATCTGTTGACTCTGCGCTTACTAAAACTTTTGTTTGCTGCTGACTACCTCGTCCTCGTTTTATTGGTTCAGATTTATCTCTACTTTCTGATACGGTTTTAAAGAACCCATCATCTAATTCTACCTCACCGCTAAGTTGATATTCATCATCACGAATTCCCATTACTAATCTAAGTTTATGCATCATTGCCTATATTGGTTCATATCTTTTATGTCCGAGTTGTCGTTGAATTTCTTTTGCAGAAAAAGTTTTTTTTGTGCTGGTAATTAGGTGCATAGCTATAAACCAATATCGAAATGGAAGTTTGCTATTTTCCATAACGGTTCCACTTTTTAGTGTGGTTCTATGGTGACATTTCTTGCATTCCCATTGTTCTCTTTTCTTTTTCCAATAGTGAGTTGTGTTTCCACACTTTTTACAAGTAACACCTTCTTTCTCCCTATATTGCTTAAAAGCAAGACGACAACTTGCTTCATCAGGATAAAGTTCTGTAAATTCTATAAGTTTCATAATTCCTTTAAATATATCTTGGGTAAAGATAATAAATTTTAGGGAAACTTACGGATAAGAATAATGAATTATTCGGGCTAAACACGAAATTGATAAATGCATAAAAGAAAAACGCAAACTAATGGAACAAGCTACCAAAGCCTTATATTTTATTGCTACTGCTCAATTACGTGATGAAATTACTGTTTTCAAGGAGCAGTTGTAGTTGGTTTTTTTGATTTATATTAGCTGTGGCGTATTGGGTAATTTTGGAGTACGACGACAGGTCGAGTAGGCAAAGGGAGTTTCACCCTAAGCCTCTCACAGAACCGTGCTTGAAAGTCTCCCCTCACACGGCTCTTGTTATACAAATCTACAA
>WFNC01000633.1 GCA_015488785.1 Flavobacteriales bacterium
CGTACAATCCGCATTGCCGTTGGGACACGTATAGCCAAGATCGGCTCATAAGCAATACGGGTTTTTTTACTAAATTTGAAAAATGAAATTTAAATCAACGTTCCGGTAAATTAAAAATAACAGCTTTGAAATCCCGTACTGCTCATAGCCCAAACCGTTGTAGGGCATTAAAAACTTAAATAAAAAAATTGCTAAAACATATTGCATAATTTTGAATACTAAAAACACAAAAAAATATTAGAAAGTTAATAATAAATTGTAAAACCCTGAAAACATGAAAACAAAAGGATTAATAGCAACAGTAATAATAGTATTTATAGGTCTAACAATATTATCTTTTTCTTGCAATAAAGAAAAAACTAATAAAACAGGATTTGTGACATTCGGAGCAAATTATAATATTATCAATTGCATTACTACGGTAACGATTTATGTTGATAATATCAATATTGGAACGTTAAAAAATTTTACAGATACTATTTCTGATTGTGGAGAAAAATCAAATATCACGAAAGAATTGACTGTTGGAGAACATTCCTATAAAGTAGAAATTAGACCAAAAGACGGAACTGGTTGCACGAAAGATATCTATGGTTCATTTACAATTAAGGAAAATGAATGTAAAAAAATATTCATTGATTATAGAACTATTTGGAAAGAATAAAATAGAACTAAATGAAAACGCCCTACAACAATAGCTCATAGTGCATGCCGCAATTAGCTGTAAGCATGACAATTAAGCATTAAATGAAGTTACCGGAAAATAGAAAAATATAACTTTGAAACCGCGGCACGCACCATAGCGCCAACCGTTAGCACACATTTATGAAAACACGAATTACCATATTATTAATCTTTCTGTCATTAAATTTATATGGACAAATAAAAACTAAAATCTATTTGTTGGTCATCTTGATAATTGCAGGATTGACTTTACAGTCATGTAAGGATATTGATGATTATCCTACTGTAATTGAAGGAGCGGTTGAAAACTTTTATACAAAAAAACCGATAGATAATTATGCGATTTATATAATTGCAGAGAAATCAGGCTTTGGTGGTACAATTTCAGGCATTCAGGATACTATCTTATCAGATTCAAGTGGAAGATTCAAGTATTCTTTCACAGCAACAAATGGATACAGATATTATATAATTGCATTCGACGGAAAATATCAAGGACTTTCTGAGCGGGAACTACAATATGAAAGAACAAACAAATTAGATTTAGCATTAAAACCATTAAGGTATATTTCGTTACAATTGATAAACAAGACAGGAAAATATAAAAGAGTGACTTTACCAAATAGGTTTACAGATCAAAGTTTTAAATTTAATGATACCACAGTTATCATAAATCATGTAGTTCCAGACTCATATTATAAGTTGAAGATTGGCTTGTACGAATGTGAGAATTGTGGGACATATATAGTAAAATCAGAAAACATTTGGATTGAAAATATAGACACAACATACATAAAAAGAGAATTTTGACAAAAAACACGTGGCCTAACATCGGCTCATAGTGCATACCGCAATTAGTTGTAAACATAGCAATTAAGTATTAAATGAAAATACGGGTAAATAGAAAGATTAGTACACAAAACTGCGGCACGCACCATAGCCCAACCGTTGTGTGGCACTCTAAAAAATCAACATTAGACTTTTAACAAAGGTATGGAGTAAATTTAAATTATCGAAACTTACATGTATTGCAACTTTTGATAATTCTTGTTGTATATTTGCATTATGAATAAATTGATTGAAAGAAAAGAATATCTTGATAAATTATTTGCATACAGAGATAAAGATATTATCAAAGTAGTAACAGGATTACGCCGTTCGGGTAAGTCCACGCTACTGTAAATGTTCAAAGAAAAACTGCTTGTATCTGAAATTAAATCAGAACAAATACAATTTTATAATTTTGAATTGCCTGAAAACTTCTTAAATAAATCTTGGGATAACATTTATTTTGAGATAAAATCAAAATTACAAACTGATAAAATGAATTACATCTTTCTTGATGAAATTCAGAATATTACCGATTTTGAAAAATTGGTTGATGGTTTGTATGTAACTAAAAATATTGATGTCTATATTACCGGGTCCAATGCAAATCTGCTTTCAAGCGAACTGGCAACTTTATTGAGTGGACGATATATTGAAATTTCGATTCTACCATTTTCTTTTGCAGAATATTTGAAAAGTCGGAACATTGATACAAGCAATAAATATTTGAATTACGAAGCATTGTTTTACGATTATGTAAATGAAACATCGTTGCCAAAAGGTGTTGATTTACGAGAAGAAGGTTATGATAAAATCTATGAATATCTCGAAGCATTATACAATACAATTATCGAAAAAGATATTACACAGAGACATAAAATTTATGACAAACGAGCGTTTAGTAATGTTGTCAAGTTTTTAGCAAACAATATTGGTAATCAGGTTTCACCCAATAGCATTTCAAAAGCATTAAAAGCGGATAATCAAAGTGTACATCACGCCACAGTTGAAAAATTCATTGATTATCTCGTTGAAAGTTTTGTGTTTTACAGAGTAAATCGTTTCGATATTAAAGGGAAAAAACAACTTGCAACACAAGAAAAATATTACATCGTTGATTTAGGATTATTAAATGTGATGGTTGGAAGAGAAAGAACAGCAGACAAGGGGCATATTCTTGAAAATATTGTATATCTTGAACTTTTAAGAAGAGGTTACAAAATTTGGACTGGCAGACTTCGTAATAGTGAGATTGATTTTACAGTCAAAAATAGCTTAGGAGAAATAGAATATTATCAAGTTTCATGGGAAATGTCTAATGTTGAAACTGAAAAGCGAGAATTTTCACCATTAGAATCTCTTAAAGATAATTATCCTAAATTTTTGTTTTCAACAGAATCTTTTACTCAGAACAAAAATGGAATAATTCATAAAAATGTATTTGAATGGTTGTTAGAAAAAGAGTAAAGAATGAAAAAGAGCGACCACACAACAATGGCTCATAGTGCATACCGCAATTAGTTGTAAACATGATAATTAAGCATTAAATGAAGATTCGGGTAAATAGAAAAATAAAACACTAAACTGCGGCACGCACCATAGCCCTAACCGTTAGGGGGCATAAGAATAAATCATCATAGAATTCAATAACTAAAGGAATTGAGAATGAATAAAGAGCAGTATTTATCAAAAAGTAAAAAGAAAGATTTGCCACCAAGATGTCCTC
>WFNC01000634.1 GCA_015488785.1 Flavobacteriales bacterium
ACGGGAATAGTTCAAGATTTACACTCGATTCCCTTTTAATTCCGACGAATCGGAAACCAAAAAGCGATGCAAAGATATGTTTTTATTATAACTTACGTCTGTAATTAAGAATTAAAAATGAATAATTAAAATTAGTAAAATGCACAATAGAACTACTGTGCTTAGCTTAAAGCAAGTCTAAAAACTTTTAAAATTAAATATTTAAAAAAAGATAATTATGAAGAAAAGTGTTTTTTTAGCTAGATTAAAGTTGTATTTACAATAGAAAAGCCAAGTTTAAAAAACTTAGTTTCGAATAAATAACAAAAATGAATTACAATAGAGGAATACCAACTTTATCGTAAATTTGCGTTAGGGGTAGGAGCTTTGTTTGAGCTCTTTTTTGTACCGTTTTTTTTACGGGGCAAAAAAAGCGAGTGCGGATGACCCGCTCGAACGCCCAAAAATAAATTATCAAGGATCGGTTTGTCCGCTTTCTCTGTGCCAATTGACATAGCTTATAGTCCCTGCTATTCCTAAGACGAGTAAAACAAGCACTTTGCTAGAAAATGTTTCTAATGAGGATAATCCGACTTCATTTTGTCCAAAACTAGTGGCTTGGAAAATGATTAAAAATAATAGAACTAAAACTGCTTTCATACCTAGCTAAGGTACAGCCATAAGATCGAAACACATGCCTATATTTGATGAAAAGCGAGCATAGATTGATAAACAGAAAAGGTTTAACTAAAATTTAAGAATTACGAAGATTTTCGCTTTAAAATTGCCGTATTAATTTGCTTCACTAATTGAGGTCCTTCATAAATAAAACCTGTAAAAACTTGAATTAAATCTGCGCCAGCATCTAGTTTATCGAGCGCGTCTTGAGCTGAATGTATTCCTCCTACTCCAATGATAGGGAATGCTTTGTTTGATTTTTGGGCTAAATAACGAATCACTTGAGTTGCATTTTCTTTTATTGGTAAGCCACTCAATCCTCCGTTGCCTATTTCTTTAATTGTTTGTTTTGAAGTCGTTAAGTTTTCTCTTCCTGAAGAGGTATTGGATGCAATGACTCCTGCAATCTTTGTTTTTGCTATGAGTTCGATTATATCGTCTAGCTGTTGCGTGTTTAAATCTGGGGCGATTTTCAGTAGAATTGGTCTGTTTTTTCCTTTTGTTTTATCGAGGGATTTTAAGGTTAGCAGTAAGTCTTCTAAAAAATCGACATCTTGTAACTTGGTTAAATCTTTCACATTGGGACAACTTACATTGACAACAAAATAATCTACATCATCATATAATGCATTAAAATTGTAAACGTAATCGGCTTTAGCAATGTTGTTTGGTGTGGCTGTGTTTTTACCAATATTCCCACCTACGATTAACTTTGTTTTTCTGTTTTTAAGTTTTTTTACCGCTTCATTGACTCCTAGATTGTTGAAGCCCATCCGATTGATTAGTGCTTTGTCTTTTGGCAGTCTAAATAATCTCTTTTTGGGATTTCCTTCTTGCGGTTTTGGTGTGACGGTTCCTATTTCTATAAATCCAAATCCATAATCTTCTAATTGGTCGATTAGCAATCCATTTTTGTCAAACCCTGCTGCAATTCCTACTGGATTTTTGAATTTAAGACCAAAAACTTCTTTTTGTAACCTTTTGTCGTTTTGACAAAATAAAATACGATTAAACCAGCCAAAAAATGGAGCGGTCAGCGTTATAAGTTTAAATATGAAATGATGTATTTTTTCGGGGTCGAATAAAAAAAGTATTGGACGAATGATTAATTTATACATCTTTGATAAGTTGATCTAATATTTTGTGAACCTCTTGACTATTCCAATTGTGCGCTCCTACTGACTTCAGAATTATTTTTTTGTCCTGACTAATAATATAGGTGGTAGGGTAAGAACCTGTAACTAATTCTTTTGGCGTAACTCCATTTGCGTTATAAAAAACGGTTTTATAATCTTTATCTACTCCAAATTGTTTTAATTTTTCCAAAGACTCATCAGGGCTAATTAACAAAAAATCAACTTCCCCTTTGTACTTTTCTTCTAATTTAAAAATAGAAGGTAATTCTGCTCGACAAGGAGGACACCAAGTCGCCCAAATATTTATGAAAATTGGTTTTTGAAATTGAGACAACCAAACTTCTTCGTCGTTAGTTGAATTAAGTTGCCAATCGGTTTTTAAAACCGCTTGATTTTCAGCTACAACATTGCCTGGAGAAGTTAAAGTAAGCGAAGACAACCAAGCTCGTGTATTGCTTCCAGAAGGAGTCAGAAATAAATACCCCATAAAAAGAAGTAATATGCTCCAAAATATGATATCTGACTTAGTTTTTTTAGTCAATTGCTTCATTACACTGCTCTAAAGGTAAATTTAACCCCGCTAATATCTTCAAATTCTAATCCTGCTTCGTGAACATCTTCATCTTCGGCATCATATTCCCAAACAATTTCTAAATTATAATTGTACTTTTTATTTAAATCATCTATTAAGAATATAATGTCCATAAAATATTTTGCTGACGAGGAATTAAAATAGTCTAAATAAAAAACGACTGGGATTTTTTCTCCATTGCTTTCTTGATTTTTCAACTCATTAAACCACGCTACAATATCAGCGAAAAAGTTAAATACATTTTCGGGACGACATTCTCCTTTAAAAAAAATATTTTTATTTGGATAATCGAGACAAATCTCTGGCGTATAATCTGTGCTGGGTAGGGTAAATACTATCATGCTGCTATTTCTTCTTGTTGGGATATATTAATTGTTAATTCGACAAACGAAGTATCGTTTTCGGTCTCAAAGATAGTAAACTCAAGGTTCTTATTTGCTTTAATTGCCATATCTATCAGCCCAATTCCTGCTCCTCCTTTTGTTGATATTCCTCCGTTTCTTAATTGCTCTCGATAAGCTTCTTTAAGTTGCTCAATATTTTTTTCAGTAATCTCTTTTATCTCATCTTTTAATTTTGAAACGTCTTTGTTTTGAATTAGATTACCTGTTTTTATAGTAAAACCATCGTCTGTTCGATACAGTATAAAAACACCATCTGTTGTTTTAGTATCATATTCTTTCTCTATTCCGTGTCTCAAAACATTCTCTAAAGCTTCAACTAAAACAGCGTAAATTTTACGTGACATTTTTTGATCTACTTTTCTTAACTTTATGTCTCTACGAGCATATAATAGAATATTATTAATGGATTCGAACGTGAATTCACCATGATATGTTACCATAGCTTTATGTTTCTTCATCGTTTCGAACATTGTGTAAGTAGCGTTATTCTTCATCATAAGTACTAATCTATAAATGTATTATGTTTTAAATATAGTCATATTTTCAATACTTTTTTAATTTACACTAAAAACAAATCCATTTTTTGGACTAAATAGATTAATATTTCCTTTATGAAATCAAGGAATAATTTCAATTTAACGAATAAAAAAAACCGCTTTTTAATTCCTCTTTAAAAAACTAAACATTTCAAATTTACCGAAAAGCGAATTGCATTGAGTCTATTTAGCTGAAAAGCGTTACTTTTGCCTAAAAAAACAAGAATGGAAACAAGTACTTTCGAATTAGGAGATCAAGAATACATTGAATTAAACAAATTACTAAAAGCTGAGAACCTTGTAGAAACAGGTGGTGAAGCTAAGTTTTTGATAAAAAGCAAAGAGGTTGTTTTGAATGATGAAATAGAAATTCAAGTTCGTAAAAAAATTAGAAAAGGAGATACCATTCGTTTTTTTGACACTTTAATTAAAGTTATTTAATTGGTCTGATTAGCCAAAACTAGCATGTCTAAAAAAAAAATCCTCATATCAGTTACCAACGATTTATCTTTTGACCAAAGAGTAGCTAAAATGTGCCATACGTTGTATGATTTAGGTTTTGACATTACACTTATTGGACGGCAACTTTCGGAAAGTAAACCTATAGAAAGAAAATATAAGACTAAGCGTTTAAAATTATATTTTACAAAGGGTGCAATGTTTTATGCTTTCTTCAACATTCGATTATTTTTTGTTTTAATTTTTTCTAAAGTTGACATTTACCATTGTAATGATTTGGATACGTTGTTGGCGAATTATTTAGCATCTAAAATTAGAAGAAAACAATTGATTTACGATTCTCATGAATATTTTTTAGGTGTTCCTGAAATTCAAAATAGACCAAGGGTAAAAAAGGTATGGACAGCTATCGAACGGTACATTTTTCCTAAACTAGATACAATCGTTACAGTAAACCAATCCATTGCAGACCTTTATAAAAAGGATTATGATAAAGATTTAATCATCGTAAGAAACTTACCGACCAAACAAATCGTAACACAAGCAAAGTCTAAAAAAGATTTAGGTATTCCTAATGATAAGAAAATTGTAATTCTTCAAGGAGCAGGAATTAATATAGATAGAGGTTCTGAAGAATTGTTAGAAGCAATTGCATTATCTAACGCTTTTATACTTTACATCATTGGAACAGGAGGTGTAATAGATACATTAAAAAAGAGGGCGCTAGAAAACGATTTAAAAAATAAAGTCATCTTTGTAGGACGCATTCCTTATTTGGAAATGATGCAATATACACTCAATGCCGACGTTGGAGTAACCTTAGACAAAGACACCAATATTAATTATCGATTTAGTCTTCCCAATAAGATTTTTGATTATATGAAAGCAGGAATACCAGTTTTGGCAAGTAACTTAAAAGAAGTTGCTAATATTATAAATCGTTATGATGTTGGTTTAGTAATTCCCAATCATAAACCTCAAACAATTTTGGACGGACTAATAGAATTAACAAAAGATAAAGCGCAACAATTGAGATTTGGTAAAAATGGGCAGTCAGCTATAGAGACCTTAAACTGGGAAACTGAAGTTACTCCAATTAAAGAAATTTATAAAAAACTATTGTAATGTACGAAGGTTTAAAAAAAATAGCAAAGAATATAATACCTTCTCGTTTTATAAAAAAACACGAAGCAAAATTGAGAGGCCTTGTTGCTTTGACCTACAAAGGGAATACATACCAATGTAATATCTGCCAGCAGAACCTATCTAAATTTGTAGCATTAAAAAACGGACAAACACTTTGTCCCAATTGTGGATGTTTACCCAGAACAAGAAGACTATTTGCTGAAATAGAAACACTAGAAAATTTAGCTTCAAAATCAGTATTACATTTTTCTCCACCAAAGTCATTGAGAAATAAACTTTCTACAATCGCTTTAAAATCTTATACGACTACCGACTACGAAGGAGAATTTGACGCAGACAAAAAACTTAACATTGAAAACATTGATGAACCCGACAATTCATACGACATCATTATTTGTTACCATGTATTAGAACACATTATAAAAGACCAATTGGCAATGCACGAACTCTTTAGAATTCTAAAACCAAACGGAACTTGCTATATTCAGACTCCTTTTAAAACAGGAAAAATATACGAAGATTATACGGTTACGAGTAAAGAAGAACGTTTAAAACATTTTGGACAAGATGACCATGTGAGAATTTACTCCGTAAAAGGACTAGCAGAAAGACTCGAAAAAGCAGGTTTTTTGGTAGAAATAGATAAACTAAAACAAGATACGCCTCATAAAAACGGTTTTATGAATGGAGACATTATGCTAAAAGCGAAAAAAACCAATTAAATAGTTACAAATATTTTTATCTTTGTTCGTTCAATGCTTATTCTTTTATTCTCAAAATAAAGATTCAAATTAAGTGTTATAAATAGATCACTAAAAACACAATAAACGTATAGTTCATTCATAAAAAAACGAACTATTGTTAATTATAAAACAAAAAAAATGACTTACAATAATATCGTATTAGAAACAAAAGAAGCAGTTGCTTACGTTACCATAAATAGACCAAAGCAATTAAATGCATTAAATAAAGAAACAATAGAAGAATTGAGCCAAGTCTTCACTTCTATTGAAGAAAATAAAGAGTTAAGAGTTGTCATTCTAACAGGAAGTGGTGATAAAGCATTTGTTGCTGGAGCAGACATTAAAGAGTTTGCAGGATTTTCTGTGGAAGAAGGAAAATTACTTTCTGCCGAAGGACATCAAAAACTATTTAACTTAGTAGAAAATTTATCTAAACCTGTTATTGCTGCTGTGAATGGTTTTGCACTAGGAGGAGGATTAGAACTAGCAATGGCTTCGCACATAAGAATCGCTTCGAACAATGCAAAACTAGGATTACCAGAGGTTAGCTTAGGAGTCATTCCAGGTTATGGAGGAACGCAACGTTTAACACAATTGGTAGGAAAAGGTAAAGCCTTTGAAATGATTACTACGGCAGGAATGATAAGTGCAGAAGATGCCGAGAAATGGGGATTAGTGAATAACGTAGTTTCGGAAGAAGATTTAATTGCTACTTGTGAAAAAATTGCATCAAAAATAGTTCGTAATTCGCCAAAAGCAATTGGAAGTGCAATTATTTCTATAAATGCTCAATACAGAGAAGGTGTTGATGGATTTGTAACAGAAATTACAGAATTTGGAAAATGTTTTGGTACAGCTGATTTTAAAGAAGGAACTTCTGCTTTTATGGAAAAAAGGAAACCTACTTTTACAGGAGAATAATACATCGTTTACTTGTTAAAAAAAAACATAAAACTCTATTCTACTTTTTAATTAAAGTAGAATAGAGTTTTTTCTAAAAAAATTTATTGTTTCGGTAATTTCAAATGCAAAAAAAATTCATATCAAACCTAATTTTAGTTTTAATGCTTAACGTAATTGTTAAGCCTTTTTACATTTTGGGTATTGATGCCGAAGTACTAAAGCAAACTGGAGAAGATTACGGAATCTATTTTTCGTTGTTGGGGCTAACTTTTATTCTAAATATATTTTTAGATGCTGGAATTGTGAATTACAACACTAAAAATATAGCCCAGCATAAACATTTGTTGCAAAAACACTTTTCGGGAATAATTACCATACGAATTGGATTGTCATTCGTCTATTTTATCCTGATTTATAGCCTAGCTTGGTTACTGAATTACCCGAGCGACTATTATTTATTGTTGACCATTTTAGCTTTCAATCAAGTGTTGGTAGCATTTATTTTGTATTTGAGGTCAAACCTTTCGGGGTTATTACTCTTTAAACAAGATAGTTTTATTTCGGTATTGGATCGTGCAATACTGATTGGTATTCTATCCTATCTCTTGTGGTGGAGAACAAGCACTACAACTTTTCAAATCGAATGGTTTGCCTATGCTCAAACATTTGCTTATTCAATAACCTTACTAACCGCTTTGTTTTTTGTAATAAAGCAAACAAAAAAAGTTTCTTTTAAGTTTAATAAAATATTCTCGTTAGCAATTATAAAACAGAGTTTACCCTACGCAACTTTGATTTTACTGATGATGATTTATTACCGTTCGGATGCAATTATGTTGGAACGCTTACTCCCAAACGGAAAACAAGAAACAGCACTTTATGCACAAGGTTATCGTTTTTTTGAAGCTTTTAATATGCTTGGATTTTTGTTTGCAGGATTATTACTTCCTCTATTTTCAAAATTGATAAAAGAAAAAAAAAACATAGAAGATTTATTATTTACTTCCTTTAAAATTCTATTTTCTACTTCACTTGTATTGGCTTTAGCTGCTTATTTAAATCGAGCCGAAATAATAGCTTGGCGTTATGATATTTTGGGTAATCAACTCCATAATTCTGCCAACTCTTTTGGTGTTTTAATGCTTTGTTTCGTAGCGGTGAGTACGACTTATATATTTGGAACTTTACTAACGGCGAATGGAAATTTAAAACGATTAAACTGGCTCGCATTTGGCGGAGTTTTACTCAATCTAGTGCTTAATTATATTTTAATCCCAAAACTTGGAGCTTACGGTGCTTCTTTGGCTAGTTTTATTACGCAACTGATAACAGTTGTAGGGCAAATTATTTTAGTTTTCAATTTATTAAAAATAAAAGGAATAAAACCTACTGTCGTTTCTACTTTAATCTTTATTTTTAGTCTTTCTATTGGTTTTTATACCTTTAATAATTACTTAGAACTGAATTGGTTTCTAAAATTTATTCTTTTTGGAATTTTCGGATTAGTGCTATCTTTGTTAACCAAAATGATTGACATAAAACATTTCCTACAGGTAATGAAAGAAAAATAAAATTGAATAACATGAAAAATATAATCTTATTATCCTTAACACTAATCCTGTTAAGCTGTACTCCAAAAGAAGAGACGACTACATCAGAAGTAGAAATTACGAGTACAAAACCATCTCCTGATTCTAATACAGATGGAGAATTTATTTCTCATTTCCCCAACGGAAAAATAAAAGTAAAAGGAGAAAATATTAACGGAAAACGATCAGGAACTTGGATTTCATATTTTCAAACAGGAAATAAACAAAGTGAAAACGTTTACATCAATGGTATTAA
>WFNC01000635.1 GCA_015488785.1 Flavobacteriales bacterium
AATCTATACTCGACCAAATAGACTCAATTACTTTGCAAGCAGTTGCTGACTCAGTTTTTCCTGGTTGTCAAATATTTGCAGCTAAAGATGGGAAAGTGTTTTATCAAAAATCGTTTGGTTATCATACTTATGACAATAAAATTAAGGTTAAGAACTCCGACATCTATGACTTGGCTTCGATTACAAAAATCGCTAGTTCTACAGCTTCGCTTATGAAATTAGAATCTGAAGGAGAATTAAATGTAAACAATACACTTAGCACTTACCTACCCGATATGGTGGATACATCGGCATACAAAAACACAAAATTAGTTGAAATGTTAACGCATCAAGCTGGTTTTACACCTTGGATTCCTTTTTATATTAGAACTGTAAAATATAAGAAACCATTGCCTGCTTTATATTCTAAAACTCAAACGACTCTGTATCCAAATCGTGTAGCAGAAAATCTATATGCTGTTTCTAGTTTAAGAGATACCATTTTTAAACGTATTTTAACTAAATCCATTTCTGACAGAAAAAAGTATAAATACAGTGATATTGGCTACTACTTTATTAATGAAATAATAAGAAGAAAAACGCAAATGGGACAAGATGAATATGTAGAAAAATCATTTTACAATCCTCTAGGATTAGGAAACATCGGATACAAACCAAGAGAAAAATGGGATTTAAAGAGAATTACACCAACTGAAAAAGATACTTACTTTAGACATCAAACCATACAAGGTGATGTACATGATCAAGGAGCTGCAATGTTGAATGGCGTTTGTGGACATGCTGGATTATTTTCTAACGCTAACGATTTAGCCGTAATGATGCAATTATTTATGCAATATGGAACTTACGGTGGAGAAAGGTACTTTGACGAAAGTGTTGTCAAAAAATACACGTCTTCTCCCTATTTAACAAACGGAAATCGAAGAGGAATTGGATTTGACAAACCAGTAAGAGAAGGTGGTAGCGGACCTACTTGTAGCAAATGTACTTCAAACGAAAGTTTTGGTCACTCAGGATTTACAGGAACACTAACTTGGGCTGATCCAGAGAATGGTTTAGTTTACGTATTTTTATCTAACAGAGTTTATCCAGACGCTAGCAATCGTAAAATAATAAAGACGAGTATTAGAACTAGAGTTCAGCGATTATTGTACAACGCTGTTGACTCCATGAAATAAAAAAATGGTATTAAATCAGTAAATTTATTTAACCAAAGAAAAACATTACTCTTTATCTTTTCTTCTTGCTTTAACCATTATCCAAATAACAATAACAACAGGTATAATAAACAATAAAGAAAATCCTGCAATAGTTGTGTTAATAACAGCTTTTGATAATAATAAAGTCATCGTATAAAAGTATTTTAATTAATATTTCTGCTTATAATTCATTCTTAAATCTAAAAAAACTATAATTTAAGAATTAATTGACTTTACAAAAATAAAGTATATCTTTATGAACGAATAATAATTTTGACATTAATTTTACTGATAAAAATCATATATTATGAACTTTTTAAAATATTTAACCGTAATCGCACTTACTGCAACTTCTCTTTTTTCATTTGGACAAGAAGCAGATCAAATAGAGGAATCAAGCAGAATAGATCAAACAATAGCTTACACTTTGCAAGATTTTAATGCTAAATACTACTCTATTTTTAAGGAGAGTTATAAAGGATTTGCTTCTTTTAAAGGTGAAAATGCACAAGTAGTTGACTTTGAAAACGGAGAAAAAGAAAGTGTTATTGAAAAAGATGGAGTTCAGACATTTTCTGTCCAGTTTTTTACAGCAATGGATGAAGCTATTGCGCTCAAACTATTAGAAGATATTAAAAACAGAATATTAGTCACTTCACCAAAGGGATTTGAACAAGAAATAGTTGACCACGCAAACGCACTACAAAATGAAGCTACGTTAATTGTTTACAATCAGGACTACCCTGCCAAATCAGCTCATCAGCCAACAATACTAATTTGGATTGGTAATGATTTCACAGTAAATATGACGGTGACTGAGCCTGTTTTGAAATAAAGTTTGAACTTTTCTAAAACCAACTAACTTTACGATTTGAGTATCTTAATAACTTCCTAAATCAAATTTTCGATAAATAGTTGAATAAATATTTGACTTTCACTTTGTAAAACTTAAAACCAGATTGATGCATTTACTCCTTGAATTCAAGGAGTTTTAATTTCTAAAAAATACATTCCAATGAGAAAAAACAGAAAAGATGTTAGGAGTTAGTAAATTACTTGTGATATATTTGACGTTAGGAATACAGCAAAATTGTCAAACTAAAAATTACGGGGCTGTACAAGATGACTTTAGAGGAGGTCAAGTAGAATATTCTAAAAGATTTAAGCATTCTCTGGTATATCCAGATAGTTTAATGTCGAATAATATTTCAGGACGTATTTACTATGAGTTTGAAATTGATACTTTAGGTTTTGTTATTAATACAACTATTCTCAAAAGTCCACATTTACTTTTTAGTAAAGAAATAAAGCAGAAAGCAAAGCTTACAAATGGTTATTGGAAACCTAAATATAAAAATGGAAAAAAGGTTAATTACTTTATTAGTGATAGACTTTACTTTGAATTACGTTAGAAGAAATTTATTTTAAAATAAAAAATCCGTAATCAATTCAATTTGATTTCGGATTTTTAGATTGTAACACTTCTCACATTCCGCAATAAAAACCTTCTCAACATTGAGAAAACAGTTAAACTAAATTCTCTATCTTCTACACGTCTTGGTACACTCCTTATCTTTTCTTCCAGTTCGTCTTTGAATCCTCAGCAGTATTGTAAACAGCTTCAATAAAAACAATTTTAGTCTTTTTATTTATCGAAAAATGTATCATATATGGAAAACGTTTTAAAGGTAAGCAATGAATATTACTATATCTTTTTTGAAACAAAGGATTAATCTTTAAAGTTCTGTATTTTCTTTGTAATTCAAGGAAGAATTCAATACCTAAACCATCTTGCTTAGAATTATAATACGAAATAATTTCTTGAACATCACTATCCAGTAAAGGATGAAAAGTTAACTTATATTTCATTTGTTAAAGTCTAATTTACTTTCAAAATCATTTTCACTTAAATATTCTTCTCTAGGTGTAGACTCTATTCTCCTTAGTACTTCTTCCTTTTGCCATTGTGGAATTGTATTAGCACTTAAATAAAGTTCTTTCAACCTTTCTATCATTAAACTGTCTTGTAAGTTGGTAATCCAATTAATCAAGTTTATTTTTTCAGAATTTATATTTTGTGTATTCATCATAACTAATTTAACGTAAAGTTAGAATAAAAGTTCCAAATAGCTTAATTTATTCACACAATCCTGCCCTCACTTCTACAATTCCGTAAACTCCATTGCCCTCCCCACTGCTTACACTCTTCGCATTCCGCGACAAAACATTCTCAACATTAAGGGTGCTGCGTAATGTTTAGACCTTTAGGATTATCTCTTTTCAAAAATGAAATAATTGTTTTACAATGCTTTGATTAGCTTTTTAATTTCTTTATCAGAAATAGAATCTTTTTTGCCTTTGCTGTAGATTGAATATAAGGTAACTTTTTTTTCGGTAACTTGTGCAGTCTGATTTATAGCTCAGTCAGACTTCCTTTCCTTTAGATTAAATAGAGCGTTTAATTTTATAAATATCATTTCCCAAATAAATCCCTTAAATTGGATTTTGGACTACTTCGTCAAAAGCTAACTAAATTCCATTGGGTAAGGCTGTTCGTTTTCTTACTATTCTAAAACCAAATAACTTTACGATTTGAGTATCTTAATAACTTCCTAAATCAAATTTTCGATAAATAGAGAGTAATTTTTTGTTTGAGTCAGAATCAGCGAAAGGGACATCAAAAAATACTAATAACTTTTTAGATTCTTCGTTCAAACTTTTATTTCCTTGTACATTATCTCTATAAAAATGTACGAATTTCAGAACAAAAAAGGCATCAAACACAAAGTAAAAACGTTGCTTATAACTTTCTAATGTCTTAGTATTCTTTTTAATTTCTGCCAATTTTGAAGTATAAGTTTTGTATTCAAAAAACGCTTGAATCGATTTTGGTAAAGCTTCATAATTCTCATTTATACGAGATGCTTCTATTTGATTAAAAAATAGTTTTAAATCCTTGAAAGCTTCAAAACTATATGTCTTAAACTCCCTTTTTTCTGAATTTATAATATCTCCAACCGCCCGACCTGTTCCAAAAGGTACTCGATCAGAAATTCTAGGCGAAGGAATAACTTTTGTATGGGTAATTTCTGAAAAATTCCCCAATTGAATGATTTTAGATAAAAAATAGAAATCTTCCCCCGCTTTACGCTTATTCATTCCTCCTTGCTTAGCGTAAGCACTACATTTTACAGCCATACTAGATCCAATTGTGTGAAAAGCGTAAGGAACATTTAAATATTTAATTGCATTCTTATAATACCTTAAATGTAATTCATAATCTGTTATTGCCTCATAAATATCTTCCTTGTAAGTAGCTCCTTCCAACGGATGTTCAAAATGAATTGAAGCTCCATTTATTTTCTCTTCTTTATGAAAATGTTCATAAATCGTTTCAAAATAATTTTCTTCACACAAAGCATCGGCATCAAAGCAAATAACAATTCCATCTTTTTCTATTCGATGAAAACGGTGTAAAGCTTCATCCATTCCAATTTTACGAGCCAAGCCAACTCCTGCGTGCTTTTTAGGTAAATCAAAAGCTTTTAAATTTAAAAATGAAATTGCTTGATTTGTATTATTTTTCGCAAAACTTTCTGCTTGTAAATAAGTTTCTCTATTTTTTTGCTTTATCGTTTCATGTTCATTCTCACCATGATTAATTACAGTTAATATTTCAATATTTATGCCTTCAGGAATTTTTGAATTGACCAATGACTTAAAAGTATCAATCAAACTATTTTCATTATAACAAGGAATTACAACAATCAATTCTGTTTTATGATTTACTTCTTTTGCGCTTAATTGTTCTTCTTGAAACAAAAAACGATTAAAATATTTTCGATACCAACTTAGTTTTGAATTACTCATATATTACCTTCTTATTTTGACAAGATACTTATACTAAATAGATTTTTGAAAAAATAGAGGCAAAGAGTTGTATAAAAATTATAACAGCCCCCTCGATTTAATTTCCAAGTATTTATTAATTGTATTGACACTCAAATCCTCTGGTTTTGTCAAGATGCTTTGAATTCCGTGTTTATTTAATTCTTGAACCATTAACTGTTTTTCTAAAGCAAATTTACCTGCCATAGTTTTGATGTAAATATCCTTTACATTGGTGCTTTTGCGTTGAGAAGCATCTACTATTTCAGTATTCTCGAAAAAGATAACGACCAAAAGATGTTGCTTACTCATTTTTCTTAGCAATGGTAAATTTCTTTCTAACGCGTAATTACTTTCAAAATTGGTAAATAGTAACAATAAACTTCGCCCCTTTACAACATTACGGACTCCATAATAAAGACTTTCATAATTAGATTCTAAAAACTTAGTTTTCTGTTTATAAAGCACGTCCATAATCCGTCTTAACTGAAGGTTAGATCCTTCCGATGAAACTCGGGCTCCAAGTTTATCAGAAAAAGTAATGACACCTGCTTTATCACCTTTTTTTAATATAATGTTTGACAAAACTAAACTCGAATTAATAGAATGATCTAAAAGTGATAAGCCTTCAAAAGGAGACCGCATGGCTCTACTTTTGTCTATAATACAATAAACCTGTTGTGCTTTTTCATCCTGATATTGATTCACCATTAATTCTCCTCTCCTACTTGTCGCTTTCCAATTAATAGTCCTTAAATCATCACCTTGTACATAATTTTTTATCTGCTCAAATTCATTATTATTCCCCAGTCTTCTTACTTTTTTTATACCTTGAAAAACAGCCGTTTTGGAAAAAAGTTGCAATTCAAATTTCTTCATCTGCAAAACAGAAGGATAAACCGCTACTTCCTGCTCCTGAAGAATCTCTACTCTTCTTTCGATAATTTTAAAAAAACTAGAAATAAAAAGGTTGATACTATTGAATTTATAAACACCTCTTTTTAGAGGTTTCAAAGTATAATCTATTTTCAAACATTCATTAGGAGCTAATAAAAACTTTTTTTCAAAATCTCTTATTTGAAATTGATAAGGCAATTCATCGATCAGTTTTACATAAATAGAAAGGTTATAATTACTTTTTATTTCTAAGTTCACATTATTTACATCCCCCAAAGACAATGGAGTATTGACAACTCTTTTTGCATCAATCTTTGCTTTATTAAAAAATAAAATAAAAACATCCAAAAAAGAGATTGCTAATAATACCACGAAATAAAATTGAGCTATCGAGAATAAAAAAGGAAAAGGAAAGCTAAAACAGAACAGAAGGATTGCCCCTATCCAATAGAGAAAAAATCGTTCTGATAAATAAAATTGTTTATAGAAATTAAGCATTGTAGTACCAAAGATAATAAATCTACCTAGAATCAACTATAGATTATATAGGATTCTAATATGTTTAAATTATATCTC